>CAVHZK010000039.1:0-13734 GCA_963640215.1 bacterium
GGCTATGCGGACTGCGTGTTTACACGCAAGGACGCATAGACACTTGGCAACCTGCAAAACATGAATACATAGCCAGTTTTCGCAAGAAAACTGAGCGGGTATGAATGTTTTGTAGGATTGCGAGAGCGCGTATGCGCGTAGCAATCCGTACTTTTAGATTGTGTAAGTGTTGCCAACCGGCTATGCGGACTGCGTGTTTACACGCAAGGACGCGTAGACACTTGGCAACCTACAAAACATGAATACATAGCCAGTTTTCGCAAGAAAACTGAGCGGGTATGAATGTTTTGCAGGATTGCGAGAGCGCGATAGCGCGTAGCAATCCGTACTTTAAGACTAAGTGTTGCCAAACGGCTAAGCGTGCTGCGTGTTTACACGCAAGGACGCGTAGACACTTGGCAATCCGTCGCTTTTAGACTACGTGGCGCCTGCAAACACGCAGGCATGGAGGTTTACCGTGAAGAAGATGAAGGTTCTGCTCACATTTGATGTGGACGGCGAGACACTTTGGCTAAACAGGGATCCGGACAATATCAACAGACCGGTTACTCTGTCTCTTGGTCAGTATGGTCCTAACAGGGGACTGCCGAGGATACTTAAGATGTTGAAGAAATACGGCGTACGCGCTACTTTCTTTGTGCCCGGCAAGACTGCCGAGGATTTCCCCAATACTGTACCGAGCATCATCGAGGGAGGACATGAGGTAGGACAGCACAGCTACTACCACAAATGGCCTGATCGCTATGAGAGAAGAGAGGACGAGGAAGCTGACTACAGGAAGGCAAGCGAGATAATCGAACCGATTATCGGCAAGAAGATAGTCGGCTACAGGTCTCCAGCTTGGGAGTACAGTAAGTTTACTCTGGACATACTCGAAGATATGGGCATCGAGTACACTGCGGATATGATGGGCAATGACTGCCTTGAGTATCTCGAGGCCTTCGGCAAGAAGACCAAGATAGTCAATATCCCGGTAAACTGGCATCTGGATGATGCGGCTTTCTGGCTGTACAGCGTACGTATACAGGGCAAGGCTATGCAGCCCTTGGAGTCAGTAGAGAAATGCTGGAAGGATGAATTCGACGTACTCTATGAGGAGTTCAATGAGGAGGTCGCAGAGACCGGCAGCAGTGATATAGTATACTGCCTTACCTGCCATCCGCAGATTATAGGCAGACCCTGCCGCAGCAGAGTGCTCGAGAATCTCATCAAGCATATTAAGCAGTACCCAAATGTGGAGTTTGTTACCGGCTCCGAGGCAGCGGCAGATTTCAAGGCCGCACATTAAACAAGAGAGGCGAAATTTCACATGGAGAACAAGTTAATTTTGGGTATATCTGCAAGCCCCAGGAAGAATGCCAATACCGACAGGATGCTAAGATATGCACTTGAAGCGGCAGAAACTGTCGAGGGCATTACGACTGAGACTATATATCTCAGGGATTATGAGATACATAATTGCAGAGGATGTTTTGGATGCTGCCGTGAGGCAGGCAAGATGCATGACGGCAAGTACGCGTGCGCTATATACAGGGACGGCATGGATGAGATATATCCCAAGCTTAAGGCGTGCGACGGACTCATACTTGCTTCCCCGGTATATTTCGGCAGTATATCTGCACAGATGAAGCAGTTCATGGACAGAACCGAGGGACTGCTCAGATACGGAACAAGTGAGTACCAGTACGCCTTGCAGAACAAAGTAGGCGGCTGCCTCGCAGTAGGCGGCAACAGAAATGCCGGTGAGGAGTTCACGCTCCTGTGTATGCAGTATTTCTTCCAGGTTCATGATATGATAGTGGTAGGAAGCGGCGGAGAACCGACACCGGGCTGCTATCTCGGAGGAGGCTGCACGACCTATCCGCAAAAGGGCGATATAACAGACGGAATAGAGTCAGATGAGATAGGTCTGAAGAGTGCACGCAATACGGGACTCAAGGTAGCACACACAGTGTTGAGAATGACATAAGCATGTACAGACAGACCCCGTTGTATCAACACTACAAACATGTAATGTATCAACTAAAAGGAGAAAAAGATGATTGACACATTAAACAGTTTCTTTGGCACACTGAGCGGATTTTTATGGGGCAACTTCTATATGTTCGTACTCGTGGGAACAGGCATATTCTTCACGGTAGGTCTGGGCTTCCCGCAGATAAGGAGATTTAAGGACAGCTTCACTCTTACCTTCTCCAGCATGAAGAATGATAAAGGCAAGAAGGCAGGCAACGACGGCATGTCCTCATGGCAGTCACTTGCTACGGCAGTAGCAGGTCAGGTTGGAACCGGCAATATCGCAGGCCCTGCTACAGCTATCATGGCAGGAGGCCCTGGAGCTATATTCTGGATGTGGGTCAGCGCATTCTTCGGCATGGGAACCATATTCTCAGAGGCAACAGCTGCACAGAAGTACAAGGTAGTCCTCCCGGACGGCAGAGTAAACGGCGGTCCGGCATATTATATCAGAGCCGGCATCAAGGGAGCACTCGGCAACGGACTTGCTACGGCATTTTCCATTTTCTGTATCATAGGCTTCGGTATCGCAGCATCACTCATTCAGGGCAATACGATAGCGGTTGCATTCGGTAACTCATTTAACTGTAAGCCCATTATCATTGGTGTTATAGTAGCAATCCTGCTGCTCGTCGTTATTGCAGGCGGAACCAAGCGTATCGCAGACTTCGTTACAACGGCTGTTCCGTTCATGGCTATACTCTATATCATTACGGGTCTCATCGTTATATGTGCAAATATAACCGAGATACCTAATGCACTGTATATGATATTTGTAGGCGCATTCAATCCGAGAGCAGTTGCTGGCGGAATGTTCGGAGTGGGCATCAAGGAGGCTTGCCGCTACGGCGTAGCAAGAGGACTCTTCTCCAACGAGGCAGGTACAGGTTCAACACCGCATGCACACGCAGTAGCCAAGGTTAAGCACCCTTGCGATCAGGGACTTGTAGCTATAATGAGCGTATTCATTGATACCTTTATAATCCTCAACATTACGGCACTTATCATCCTTACCAGCGGCTCATATGCAGCAGGCGAGGAGGGCATCACGCTTACTCAGATAGCATTCAACAATGTATTCGGTTCGATAGGAGGCATACTTATATCTATATGTATATTCTTCTTCTCGTTCTCGACCATCATAGCTGCCTACTTCTATGGTGAGGCAAATGTGCTCAAGCTCTTTGGCAACAAGGGTATGCCTCTGTACAACATATTGATGGTAGCCTTTGTCATCATAGGCTCGGGCTTTACTGTAAGCCTTGTATGGAGTATCTGCGACGTGTTCAACGGCTTCATGGTATTCCTTAATATCATAGGTCTGTGGAGCGTAAGCAAGGTTATATTCGGTCTCTGGAAGGAATATAACAAGCCCGAGACGTCTACTACGCTTAAGGATCTGAAGCAGAAGTAAAGCTCGCATATACTACAGACTAAGCAGGCAGATTGCCAACAGGCAAAAATATGAAAGGACTGATACCGTCATGTCTCAGATATTGGACAAAATAATAGATTACGGAGAAAAGCATAGGGATGAGTTCCTCGAGGTATTGGAGAAACTCGTCAATCTGGAGTCGTACAGCTACGGCGAGAAGGACATCAAGGATAAGTGCGGCAAATATGTTGGAGAGCTGTTTGCTTCATTGGGCTTTGAGCTGTGGCAGCATGAGATAGACGGTATCGGTACTCACATCTGCGGAAGATATGGTAAGGGCAGCAAGAAAATCTTGCTGCTCGGCCACTATGATACGGTATTCCCGACGGGCACGACCAAGGAGAGACCATTTACCAAGGACGCGGAGAAGGCCTACGGTCCCGGCATATTTGATATGAAGGGCGGCATAGTCATATTTTACATGGCTGTAAAGGCGCTCAAGGAGCTTAATCTGTATCCGGAGGGAACAGAGCTTACCTTCTTCTTCAGCTGTGACGAGGAAGGCGGCAGCAAGAGCTCAAGGTATCTAATTGAGAATATGGCGAAGGAGGCTGATGTGACCTTGGTCACAGAGCCCGGTCACAAGGGAGAGGGATATATAACCATAGGCAGATATGGACGTGATGTTGTGACTGTTAAGGCAGTGGGCACTGCGGAGCATGCAGGCCATCATCCAAGATACAATCCCAATTTAGAGATAGCCAGACAGGCCAAGATTATCAGTGAGCAATGCTCTGACGGTGAGGATCTGTGGGCATCGGTAGTGAGTCTGCATGGCGGTGATACCGAGCCTATGGCTGCGACACCTGCCGAGGCGTATCTGATTACAGATATAAGATATGCAACGGATGAAGGCGGAAAGAAGGCAGCTGAGGTAATACACAAGCTTAAGCCTACCATAGAGGGCGTGAAGCTGGAGATAAGCGGAGGCGTCGAAAAACCGGCGCTCCGTCAGGGAGAGTATTCCGAGGCGGCAGTGCTGAGAACCATAGATATCATCGAGGAGATGGGATACGAGTACAAGCCTAAGGTATTAGGAGGCGGCAGCGACGGTAATTTCACAAGCGGCATAGGCTGCCCCACCATAGACGGACTGGGACTCAACGGAGAGTTCCTGCACAATCCGAGGGAGTATGTGCTGATAAGCACCATACCGCAGAGAATGGCATTGACAGCGGAGCTGATTAGAACGCTCTGAGACTCAAAAGTGTTGACGGATGCAAAATCAGACTGCATGCTTGCATGCAAGGATGCTTTTGCATTTGGGGATTGCTGCAGCGTGTAAGCGTGCAGCAATCCGTGCTTTTATGAAATTGTGTCATATGAGGCTAAAAATATACATGGCTCTGCATAATGTATGAAAAAATCACATATATTATCCTGAAATATGTAAGTTTAACGAAGACAAAAGCTCTGTTATCATGGCTATGTCACGGAGAGGGCTTGCCAAAGCTTGAGATAGATTAGAGTTGACAGATATGGAGTGAAAAACATGAATCTCGTGAAGATAAACACCGAGAGGTGTAAGGAGTGCGGATACTGTATCCGTTACTGCCCCAAGGGCTGCCTTAAGAAGGGCGAGGCAATCAACAAGAAGGGCTATTATGCGCCGGTATATGATGCGACGGAGTGCATAGGCTGCGGTATATGTGCGCAGGTATGCCCGGATACTGTATTGTCAGTATACAAGGATGTTTAAGGAGGAGTGACGGCTATGGGTGAGAAAGTATTTATGCAGGGCAACCAGGCTATGGCTGAGTCAGCTATAAGAGCAGGCTGCAAGCTGTTCTTTGGCTATCCGATAACTCCTTCAAGTGAGGTACCGGAGTATTACGCTACAGTGATGCACGACAGACCGGAGGAAGGAATCATGTTCGTGCAGGCAGAGACAGAGGTCGCAGCCTTCAATATGGTAGCCGGAGCCTGTGCAACAGGTCACAGAGCTATGACAGCTACCTCGGGACCGGGCTTTGACCTGGGTCAGGAGGCCATGAGCTATATGTCTGCTGCGGATATCCCGTCGGTAGTAGTAGAGGTACAGAGACCGGGACCCGGAGACGGAGAGATACTTGCCGCACAGGGAGATTATTTCTCAGCAGTCAAGGGCGGCGGACATGGTGATTATTGTAATCTAGTGCTTGCGCCGTATTCCGTACAGGAGATGTGCGAGCTCATGCAGGAGTGCTTTGAGCTGGCAGAAAAATACAATAACCCTGTCATCCTGCTTACGGATGCAACTCTTGCCAAGATGAGAGAGTCAGTCGAGCTGCCGGGATACAAGCAGATACCTAAGGCAACTGAGATAAGAAACTCACTTACCGGCAAGAAGAAGAGAGAGGCTCACAAGGTAATCACCTGCGGTGACGGAGCTGTGCAGTGGGAAGAGTTTAATGCCAAGCTCCAAGCAAAGTATAAGCAAATAGCTGCCAATGAGGTGCGCTACGAGGAGAAAAATACAGAGGATGCCGATATCATCTTAGTTGCCTACGGCTCAGTCGCAAGAGTATGCGAGTCTGCTATGAAGATGGCGAGAGAAGAGGGCTTGAAGGTAGGTATGATCAGACCTATCTCGCTGTGGCCGTATCCGGACAAAGCATTTGCAGGCAAGAAAAACAAGAAATTCCTTGTAGTAGAGCTCAGCGCCGGACAGATGCTCCAGGATGTCAAGCTTGCCGTAGATGACAAGAGAGACGTGCATTTCTTCGGCAGGCTCGGAGGAACAACGCCAAGCCCTAAGGATATATTGGGAGAGATAAGGAAGTTAAACGGAGGTGACGCAGTATGAAGACCGTATACGAGAAGCCGCAGGTATTCACCGATGCGATAACCACATACTGCGGAGGCTGCGGACACGGCATAGTGGGCAGACTCATGGCAGAGCTTATAGACGAGTTGGGACTGCAGGAGGACGGCATATTGGTATGGCCGATAGGCTGCTCATGTCTCTCGGACAGATATTATGACATGGATGCCTTCATGGCGCTGCACGGCAGGGCACCGGCAGCAGCTACCGGCATCAAGAGAGCAGATCCGACCAAGTTCGTACTCTGCTATCAGGGAGACGGTGATATGGTATCTGAGGGCATGGCAGAGATAATGCACGCCGCTATCAGATCAGAGAAATTCACGGTTATATTTATCAATAATGCCATCTACGGCATGACAGGCGGACAGATGGCGCCGACCACCCTGCTTGGTCAGTACGCGTCTACTGCTCCTTACGGCAGAGAGGTCATCAACTCAGGTTATCCGGTCAAGATGGCAGAGCTCATGGCCACCATGCCTGGAGTGTGCTATTCAGAGAGAGTTGCTGTAAATAATCCTGCCAATATAGCCAAGACCAAGAATGCGCTGCGCAAGGCATTCAAGCTGCAATTAGAGGGCAAGGGCTTGGGCTTTGTCGAGATATTGTCCATGTGTCCTACCGGCTGGAAGATGGCACCGACTAAGGCACAGGATTGGATAACTGATGTATTGGGCACCAAGGAACAGTTCCCGCTCGGTGTTATGAAGGATGAGGACGATCCCAATCCCGGAGCAGCAGTTGAGCTCGGAAAGGAGGCAGTGTAAGATGAAGAAGGAACTTCTTTTCTCGGGCATAGGCGGACAGGGTGTAATAACACTCGGTGAGACACTCTGCGATGCTGCAATCAAGGCAGGATACAACGTAACCTTTGTTCCGTTCTACGGTCAGGAAAAGCGCGGCGGCAGGACTATGTGCAACATAGTTATATCGGACGGCATAGAGAGCCCAATAATATCAGAGGCTGATATCATGCTCATATTTGATGAGAGGTCATTGGGAGACTATCAGCAGCTTATGAGTCCGGAGGGAACTCTGGTCATCAATAAAGATATGGTAGACAAGGAACCCGATGTTAAGTGCGGATCAGTCCGCAAGATAAGCTTTAACACTCTTGCCGTAGAGGTGGGCAATGCCAAGACGGCTAATGTGGTAGCAATGGGATATATAGCCAAGCTCCTGCCGGAGATACCCTATGAGCTGATACAGACCGAGGTCGAGAAGAGCTTCGCCAAGAAACCCAAGCTCATACCGGTAAATATCGAGGCATTGAAGGTAGGGTACGAACTGTAGATACAGGGTACAAAGTGTCAAAGATTGGACGCGAGCTTGCTCGCAGGACAAGCTTTGCACTTGGGACCCGCAAAAAACATGAATACATAGCCAGTTTTTCTTCAGAAAAACTGAGCGGGTATGAATGTTTTTGAAGATTGCGAGAGCACGAAGTGCGTAGCAATCCGGTATCGTTACAACAGGGTACAAAGTGTCAAAGATTGCGAGAGCACGAAGTGCGTAGCAATCCGGTATCGTTATAACGGGTTCAAAAGAGCAAAGATAAGAGCAGCTGCGAACGCAAGGAGGCATTCGCAGCTGCTTTCTCTAATAGGACATATACATCCTTGAGAAGGTCTCCAATATGAACAAATCATCGTGCGAGCTTAGAGACATGCCGGTAAGATCCTCTATCTTATTGATGCGGTAGAGGAGAGACTGTCTGTGTATGTGGAGCCTGCGTGCGGTCTCGCTGATATTGTAATTACAGCGGATGTATTCGATCAGGGTATTCATAAGTCCTATATCGGAGGCAGAGTCATATTCGAGCAGCTTGTGGAATATCTCGGACGACTGCCTCTTCAGCTCTGGAGTGGCAGCAAGGGCGTTGAGTATGAGCTGCTTCTTGGTAGCCTTGTAGAGAAATACATGAGGCTCCTCGGCACTCTGATAGCTGTATTGTAATGCGAGGGCGGCATTATTATAGAGAGCAGCATAGTCCTGATTATCTCTGCTTATATCGCTGACGCCCCAATATATCGTATTGCCGGGGAACAAGGTTTTAATCTTGGCTGAGGCTTGGCTGATGAAACCAGTCACATGCTGCTCTGCATTTACATTGGCTGTTTCAAGATAGATGATAAATTCAAGGCCGGAGACGGCAACCATGACGGCTCTGTGCATAGAAGCAGCCTCAGTTATAATCACATTCATGGCATCAGCTGTGCGCTTCATCATATCGAGAGAGAAATCATCAGCAGCCTTGTCCGCGGCGCGTTCGTCATTTGTATGCTTAATCAGCATATTCAGACAGGTATAGGGCCTCTTGAGATTGAATTTGAGGTATATGCTCTGGCGGTACATATCGTCAAGCGAGCCATATTCACCGTGGGCAAGATTCCATACAAAATCATTCTTGATCTTGGACACGGACATATCCTCGATAGTCCTCTGGTAGAACCAAAGTGTGAGAGGCAGCACCAGATAGCGGCGTACAAGCTCACCGTTCACGGCAAGGTCACCATCCGACGGGATGTACAGGAAATGACCGGCGGTAAGCTGATTTAGCTCCAAGGCTACATTTACATAGCTTAAGTCATGCGATGTGGCATAATGCTCTATAGTTGTACCGATCGAATGACTCTTGGCAAGCGTCCTGCCGCCGGCGTCCTGTATCTCTACCGGCATGGACAGACTTGTCTCGATATATTCCGCGGCAGCCCTCAGATCAGCCTGCCTGAAGAATAGATTGAACAGCATAGCCTGAGTATCGGAATATTCCTTGGACTCAGACTTATGGACATTTTTGTAGACGAGCGCTATCACATCGGCAAAGCGTATATGCCAGGGGATGAGGAATACGGGCAGGCCTATTTCATCCGCATACGCTATTGCCGAGGCAGGAACCCCAGCAGCATTATCATCTCGTAAGCATACCAAGACGGCTGCGGCAGCTGATTTAAGTGCATATTCAAACAGCTTATGAAAATAATCAGGATCATCTTTATATCCGAGAGCGGTCGTAATGATAATCTCGTCCTTATTTACAAAGTCATCAAAGGGCAGCTCCTGCACTGAGGCTGAGCTGACATTTATCTTGGACAAATCTATAGGCTTAGTCAGCTGCTGTAAGGAGCCTAAGAGCTCATCTAATACGAAATCCTTGAGTGTGTAATCCATGTCGCAATCCCCGTAACCAAAATAATTTCTCCCAAAAACTTTGATAACATTATAACATTTCCTGTCGAAATTGTACAAAAACTTCTGCCGAGTTATCTTCAACTTTGTAAGTTTAATATTTTTTATAATCACTATAAAATTTTGTACGTAATCAAGAGAGCGCAAGGCTCTTAAATATATTGTTACCAAGTAACGGAGGTAGGACTATGGGCAATGGCAATCCATTTGAAACATCTATCAAGACTCTGCATGAGGCAGCTAAGATAGGCAATATCAACCCTGAGGTGGTAAGGCTCTTAGAGCAGCCTAAGCGTCAGTTCGAGTTCACCATACCAATCCGTATGGATGACGGTCACCTTGAGATATTTACAGCATACAGAGTTCATTACAGCGATGCACTCGGACAGACCAAGAACGGCGTCCGCGTAGTACCGAACATGGACATGGATACAGCCAAGGCACTCGGTTTCTGGATGACCATTAAGCACGCTGTAGCAGGCATACCGGCAGGCGGCGGCAAGGGCGGCATCAAGGCAGATCCGAGCAAGCTCTCTCGCAGAGAGTATGAGGCGCTGATCAGAGGCTTTATCCGCAAGCTCCCCATGAAGGGCACCTGGGTAGATATCCCCGGAGCAGATATAGGAACACATGGCGTTACGCAGTCGTGGATGCTTGACGAGCTTGAGGAGATACAGGGCTTCCATTCACCAGCAGCTATCAATGACAAGCCTATCGAGGTAAATGGAACAGAGCTCTCGAGAGAGGCAACAGGTCACGGCGTTTACTATGTAACCAAGAAGGTTGTTAATGACTATAAGGTTAAGCCGGGCGCAACATTTGCATTGCAGGGCTTTGGCAACGTCGGTCGTGTAGCTGGCGAGCTCCTGCAGAAGGACGGCTTCAAGCTTGTGGCTGTATCGGATATATTCGGCGGCATCGAGAATCAGGACGGCATAGATATCTTCGAGCTCGGCAAGTACGCTGATGCACACAATCATTCGGTCAAGGGCTTCCCGGGATGTAAGGAGATAAGCACCTCGGATCTGTTAGAGGTTCAGTGCGACATACTGCTTCCCGCAGCTGTACAGAGCGTGCTCAACGAGGGCAATGCAGATAAGGTTAAGGCCAAGATAGTTATAGAGTGTGCTAACGGACCGACAACGCCCGAGGCAGAGAAGATATTGGAGAAGAAGGGCGTGCTCATTATGCCTGACGTACTCTGCAACAGCGGTTCGGCTATAGTTTGCTCGTTTGAGAGAACTCAGGGTCTCACAGATACATATTGGGACAGAGAGACAGTTAGAGCCAAGCTTCAGGAGCGCATCGAGAAGGCGTATGAGGAGACGCACAAGACTGCAACTGAACTCGGCATCAATCACAGAGATGCAGCATGGGTACATGCCCTCAAGAAGATTGAGAAGGCTATGATTACACGCGGCTGGGCTTGGGAGCAGTAAGGCTCAAAAGTTGAGCAATACAAGGCAGCGGGATATAGTTTACAGATACCGCTGCCTTAATCTACAGGAAAGAGGGGTGAGGTTTGTATGGAACTAATAAGCACAATCAACGGTTATATCAATGATTTTGTATGGGGTGCTCCGTGTATAATCCTGATTATGGCAGTCGGCGTATACATGACTATCAGACTCCATGGCATACAATTCCGCAATTGGGGATTCATGATACGCCAGACCTATGTCAAGGCATTTTCCAAGAAGGATGAACCCACGGAAGAGGACGGCGATATCTCGTCGTTCCAGGCCGCCATGATATCTGTATCGGCGGTAGTCGGCTCAGGTAACATAGCAGGTGTTGCAACGGCTATAGTTTTGGGCGGACCTGGCGCATTGTTCTGGATGCTGGTTGCAGCTTTGGTAGGTATGGCTACTAAGTTTGCCGAGATCGGACTGGGCATCAAATACAGAGAGAAGATGCCGGACGGAAGCTATGCCGGTGGTCCCATGTATTACCTGTCCAAGGGACTTCATCAGAAGTGGCTGGGTGTCTTGTTTGCCATCCTGATGATAATCTCAGGCTTCATGATCTCAGCCGTAGTTGATACCAACACTATGGCAAATGCTATCAATGAACAGTTCGGACTTGCTCCGGTTGTCTCCGGTGTCATATTTGCAATATTAACAGCAGCAGTTATCTTCGGCGGCATCACACGTATCGGAGATGTATGCGGATTGCTCTCACCCTTTATGGCAGGCGCATATCTGCTCTGCGGACTGCTTGTAGTCATACTTAATATCGACAAGGTTCCGGGAGCTATAGTGCAGATAATCACTCTGGCATTCAATCCTTCGGCAGCCGGCGGCGGACTTGCAGGTGCAAGCATTGCAACCGTTATGAGATACGGAATGGCAAGAGGCATATTCTCTAATGAGGCCGGTATCGGTACTGCAGCTATTACCCATGCTTCAGCCAGAGTTAAGTCTCCAGGTGAGCAGGCTATATGGGGTCCTCTCGAGGTATTTGTTGATACCTTTATCGTGTGTACAATCTCAGGCCTTGCGGTTATCATGTCGGGACTTTATGACAGCGGCGCTGACGGTGCAGCTCTTACCATGAGAGCATTTAACTCACTGCTTCCGGGTAACTGGGGCGCAATCGTGGTATTGTGTGCAGAGATATTGTTTGGTTTCTCCTGCCTGATAAGCTGGTATAACTACGTTGAGAAGGCCGGTGAATCACTCTGGGGAACAAAGTGCAGGATAGTGCTCAGAGTTCTCTGGATAGTATTCATACTCTTGGGCTCTTACACAACGCTCGGACTCGCATGGGACCTTGCAGATACGGCAAATGGTCTGATGATTATACCGAATACCATCGGTATCATCCTGCTTGCCAAGGAGGTTGTACAGCTTAAGGATGATTTCTATGCTGAGGCACTTCCCGCTGACAAGGCAGCACAGGCAGCCAAGAAGGCTAAGTAATGTTTCGTTTAGTCTTAAGTCAGGCTTTCTCCTGACTTAAGACTATCATAGTATTGCTGAGCGCTTTGTGCACAAGTAATAGAATATCAATTGAATTTGAAATTATGGATGAAGGACAGAAATTTCGGCAGACTGTGTCTGCTGTCCGCAGTGCTGTTGTTTGGCATGGGCGGATTTATAATTAAATTAGTTCCTTGGAACGGACTGGCAGTTGTATGCGGAAGAACCTTCTTGGCGGCAATTGTTCATTTAGTGTGTCTGACCTTGGTCAGAAAGGAAAAATTGCAACTCAACAAGCCAACCCTGATAGGCGCATTATTCGTTGCAGGCGATATGGTGCTGTATACTCTTGCCGTGAAATACACTGCGGCAGGCAATGCGGTAATATTGGAAAACACCTCGCCCATATTTGTCATAATCATAGGATGGCTCTTCCTTGGGCTTAAGCCTAAGCGTAGAGATATTATAACCTGCACCATAGTATTTATCGGCGTGCTCATATTTCTCTTTGACGGCCTAAGTGCAGGCAACCTGTTCGGCAATGCGCTGGCACTTATATCGGGTATCTGCTATGGCGGCATGATATTGCTAAGGAGCATGAAAGGCTGTGATGCAAGCTCGGCATTTGTATGGGGATTTATAATCTCGGCTATAGTCAGCTCGCCGGGTATGCTGCAGGTAAACGATTGGAGTCCGTCGGTGATGATGGGAATGGTGCTCTTGGGCGTATTTCAGGCAGGACTTGCATATATGCTCTTAGATATAGGCATAAAGTATACGCCGCCCATAGAGGCAAGCTTTATATGCACATTAGAGCCGGCAGTCGGCACCATATTGGTGGCCATTATATGCCACGAATACATGACCCCGACTGCAATTATCGGATTTGTAATTATATTTGCGGCGGTGATGCTGTACTCGATGCCACAGAAGAAAGCCTCAGACTTTCACGTCTAAAACTTACGGGCTTTGTGCTTTTTTACAACAAGTCCAAAAGTTCGGATGAGCGACATGACTGAGCTTATAAATCGCCAGTACGTCCATTATTTAATGAAATTGACATAGTCTATAATGTCATCTTTTATCTCGGCATACTCTTTAAGCATTTCGGCAAGTTCCTGCTCGTTGTATCCAGTGGAAGATTTGACGACATTATCAGGGAGAATAATGGTAGCGTTAATAAACTGATCCCGTGAAGCATCAAATTTCTCTATATATAGCAGTACTTTTCCGTAAGCGTCTGGCTTTGAAGCCGTAACTTCGGTTCCGTCTTCATATGTGAAAACCGGGTACAACATACATGTTCCTCCTGTCGATTTTATACGATAATTCTATCATTCACGGGTGCAATACTCAATGGATATATATTC
>CAVHZK010000040.1:0-7933 GCA_963640215.1 bacterium
AAGCGCAAAGTCCCATAAAATAAGGCTTTTGCGCTTGCTGACTGTCAAAGATGGGTATTTATAGCATAATTAGGAGCGTTAAGCAAGCGGAACCAAATTTGTCTGTTAGAAATTATGACTGTACCGTCTTGTGCAGTTTCGTGGCATGGAGTAAAATTCAAGGCATGGATTGTATCGGATTCAACAAGGATATAGATGCCTTTATCAAGGGCAAGTTGGATGACGAGGAGCTAAATGGCTTCCTTATTCATCTTGCGACCTGCAAGAGCTGCGAGGAGGAGCTGCAGGTCAATTATATAGTGCAGGAGGGCATGAGGCGCATGAATGACAGACACGCCTCGCTGAATATCGCATCTGCATATACGCATGAGCTTACCAATAACCGCGAGTACATAGCCGCCCGCAAACGCCTGATAGTGGCAGCGGATGTGTTCAGGACGCTGCTGTTCTGGACTGTGCTTGCTGTGGCATTTGTATTTATAAGGGTAAGTATCATCGGCTCATAGAGCAAGGCTGGTGTCGCTTGCGTGCAGGATACATTTAATGCTGACATTCTGGGGACTTAGTACCTTAGAGTATCTGCATCCTGAGGTTTGGATCGGATAGACCGGTCATAAGAAAGCTTTAAGGACGACAGACAGATAGGATAAATTATGGCTAAATTATTGCTGATAGACGGGCACAGCGTGCTCACAAGGGCGTACTACGGAGTGCCGACGCTCACAAGCTCTGCGGGAATCCATACCAATGCGGTATACGGGTTCCTTAATATTTTACTTAAATGTATAGATGACGAGAAGGCAGAGCACGTCGCTGTAGCATTTGACTTGGATAGACGCAAGCTTAAACGCACAGCACTGTACCCTGAGTACAAGGGCACGAGGAAGCCCATGCCGACAGAGCTCTTAGAGCAGGTGCCGATAGCGCGCGAAATGGTGCGCGCCATGAATATACCTATATTGGAGCTTGAGGGATACGAGGCGGACGACCTACTCGGTACTGTTGCCAAGAGAACTCAGGCTGAGGGACTCGAGGTGACGATAGTATCGGGAGACAAGGATCTGTTGCAGCTAAGTGATGAGCATATCAAGATACTTATGCCAAGGGGCGGAACCCAATTTGTCTCATATTATCCCGAGGATGTTAAGAGAGAGGAGCTTGTTACTCCGAGCGAATATATAGACCTTAAGGCAATCAAGGGAGATGCCTCTGATAATATACCGGGACTTCCTGGCATAGGTACTAAGACTGCACCCGGCATCATTATTAAATACGGTTCAATTGAAAATGCGTATGCGCATCGTGAGGAGCTCACCCCGCCCAAGGTACGCAAGGCATTTGAGGAGCATTATGAGCTTGCAGTGCTCTCGAAGCAGCTTGCTACCATCGAGCTTGATGCACCGGTAGATTTTGATCCGACGACACTGTCGGAGGGAGTGGGAGATACCTCCGGCATATATACGGAAGCTGCATTAAAGAAGCTGAGAGAGCTTGAGTTAAAGAAGCTCGCGGTAAGATTTGCAAGGAAGATAGAGTCAGGTGTGGGCACAGAAGAAAGCACTGCCTTGCCTGACGGGGAAGTACTAAGCACAGGCACAGGTGCAGGGAAAGTCACAGGCAAAGGTTACGACGCACACCGAGAGGCAGATACAGGTACAGGCTATGATACCTCCGGCGAGGAAGGTCAAGATAACAACGAAGCCATCAGCAAGGATACCCAAGAAAAAAATGACAATACGTATGGCAGCATAGATACAATAGGAAAAACCACGCCTGCTGCGGCAGAGCTTGATCTCGGCAAGCTCAAGGCAATCAATGATCCCTTCCTTGCAGCAACGGTGCTAAAGGACGCTGCCACGGAGCCGCTCATAGGCATTGCTCTCTATGAGGACAGCTTCCTCGGGCAGCTCCGTATGGTACTTGGGCTCGCCCTGCCTGACGAGCGTTATTATGTGATAAGCTCTGGCGAAAAATATACGGCGGAGCGCCTATTGAGCGAGCTTGACACTATGCTGCGTGAGCGTATCAGCGCCAAGCGCCTTACTGCCTGCCTTGGATTAAAGCATATCCTCAAGTCCATAGACATAGAGAGAAATGCCTATATATATGACATCTCGGTTGCAGCCTACCTGATGGATCCCGGTCGGAGCAGCTATGATTATGATGACCTTTCATCAGCGTACCTTGGAGTGACACAGCCCGGCACCAAGGAACTCTTGGCTAAGGCAACGCCTGTGGAGGCTCTGTTTAATGAACTTGCGAGAGACAAGGCAGAGCAATATATAGCACTCAATGCGATAGTCCCATTTGTATGCGCTGATATATTAACGTATAAGCTTAAGAGCGCCGGTATGTTCGAGCTCTATACGGACGTGGAGCTCCCGCTGATATATACGCTTAATGACATGGAGCAGGCGGGTATAGCAGTCGACAGAAATGCGCTGGACGATTATGCAGCCGAGCTAAAGCGCCAGATAGATGCACTCACCAAGGAAATATACAGCCTCGCGGGCGAGACCTTTAATATCAACTCGCCCTCGCAGCTTGGTACTATACTCTTTGAGAAGCTTGGCTTAAGCGGAGGCAAGAAGACCAAGACCGGGTATTCGACAGCGGCAGACGTATTGGAGAAGCTCAGCGACGAGCACGAGATAGCGCGCAAGATACTGAGATACCGTGCTCTTACCAAGCTTAATTCGACCTATGCTACCGGACTTACGGCATATATCGCAGAGGACGGCAGGATACATGGTACCTTTAATCAGACAGTGACTGCGACGGGGCGCCTATCGAGCACGGAGCCCAACCTGCAGAACATACCGGTCCGCACGGCAGAGGGCAGGGAGATACGCAAGGTATTTGTGCCACAGGAGGGATATACTTTTGTGGATGCGGATTACAGTCAGGTGGAGCTACGCATACTTGCGGCACTCTCCGGAGATCCTGTGCTTATAGATGCTTATAAAAATGCGCTCGACATCCATACGCTCACGGCGTCGCAGGTGTTCCACGTCGATATAGACAAGGTGACTCCCGAGATGCGCCGCAACGCCAAGGCGGTGAATTTCGGTATAGTCTACGGCATATCGGACTACGGACTCGGCGAAGGACTCTCGATAGGACGCAAGGAGGCCAAGGAGTATATAGAGCAGTATTTTAAGAGCTATCCCAAGGTCAAGGAGTATCTCGACTCTCAGGTGGAGTACGCTAAGGAGCATGGCTTCGTGAAGACGATGTTTGGCAGGATGCGCTTCATACCGGAGCTAAAAGCCTCGAACAAGATGGTGAGGAACTTCGGAGAGCGTATCGCGATGAACTCACCCATACAGGGCACTGCAGCTGACATAATGAAGATGGCTATGAACCGCACGGCAGAGGCACTCCGTGGTAAGAAATCGCGGCTCGTGCTGCAGGTGCATGACGAGCTGCTTGTCGAGACCGCGCCGGAAGAGCTTGAAGAGGTCAAAAGGATATTAAAGCAGAGCATGGAGGAGGCAGCAAAGCTCCCTGTGCGTCTGGCGGCGGAGGTAGAAAGCGGCGACAGCTGGTACGACTGCCACTGAGGATAGTCAGATGATATCACAGTCAAGTCAGTATACGCGATTGGATAGTGCGTGCTGAACAAGCCTATAGATGAGGCAGAGGCTCGCAGGACAGGATGCAGGCTGAACAAGAAAGATACGAATTGAGAAAGAAGAAACATGACTATAATTACTGAGGATATGATCAGCGACAGGATAATCCGCAAGGATCTGTTGCCGCTCTCATTCTTGAAGAAAAGCGCATATACCGGCTCTAAGCGAGACTTTAACTATAAGTTAGAGAAGACTGAGGTGGAGGTACTAAAGGAGGCCAAGGCAGGTGAGAGCGCTCAGGTGGCAGACGCAGATAGCAAGTCTGATGGCAAACAAGATACCGCGCCGGAGACCAAGCCAGAGACCAAGCCAGAGACCAAGCCGGAGACCAAGACCGTGCTCCGCGCATATTGGTGGGTAGGGAAATTCGCCTTCGATGCAACGCCGGAGGAGGACAAAACGTACCGTGACTTTGAGTTTAGCGACAGCGGCATAGATGAGGTGATAAGCTATCTCAATGAGATGATACCGGAGGGCGTATGATATTAGGACTTACAGGCGGGGTCGGAAGCGGCAAGAGCACGGTCACCGAGGTATTGCGCGACGAATACGGCTTCGAGATATTGCATACCGACGATATAGCCAAGAGCTTGGAGCTGCCAGGCGGCAGCTGTTATATGCCTATAGTTGAGACCTTTGGCGAGGACATATTGCAGCAGGGCTTGGGCAGCCCTATAGATAACAAGCGACTTGCGGACAAGATATATTCAGACCATGAGGCACTCACAAGGATAAATGAGATAGTGCATCCTGCGGTATGGCGTTATGTGTCTGATTACATTGACAGAGCGAAAAATCAAAAAGGTGACAGATTAAGCCGCTTGGTAAGCAAGACAGCGCAAAGATGTGCGGTCGGTGCGAAAGAAATAAGAAACGAAGACGATGAAACAGACGACAGCAGAGTTTGTGAGTCAGCGTACGACAACAAATCAGCACACGACAACAAAAATACAAGTGAGCTGCGCATAGCCGTCGAGACTGCGCTTCCTAACAGCACATTTAAGGCAGTGTGTGACGAGATATGGTATATATATACTGAGCGTGAGGTGAGGATAGCACGGCTTATGGCAGATCGAGGATATACGAGAGCCAAGAGCGAGAGCGTCATAGCAAGACAGATGAGTGACGAGGAGTATGAGCTGATGGCGGACTACGTTATCGACAACTCCTATGATATAGAGCATACACAAGTAGCGGTAAGGACACATTTGAATGAAATTTTACAGTCTGGTGAGCGGCAGCAGCGGTAATGCTTCGCTTATCTGTTCGGGAGAGACCAATATACTTATAGATTGCGGCATATCTGCCAAGAAAGCAGATGAACTGCTTAAGGAAGCAGGCTTGGATGCTGGTTTGGACGACATCGATGCCCTCTTTATCACTCATGAGCACAGCGACCATATCAGAGGCATTAAGCGAGCCATGTCGGCATACGGCATACCTGTATACGGCAGCGAAGGGACGCTCGACTCTCTTGCCAGAGCAGCAAGGGATGAATATTTTAATTATGCAGGGCGGGAGCTCATGGAGCCCGTGAGAGCGGATTTCGAGATTAATATCGGCGACATAAGCATAACCCCGTTCAATATATATCACGATGCCACAGAGCCTGTCGCATATAGATTTGAATGCAGCGAGGCGGGTGGCAGCAGAGCGGCTGCAATTATGACGGACTGCGGACATTTTGATGATTATATCTGCGACCATCTGATGCAGCTTGACGCGCTGATACTTGAGTCCAATCATGACCTTAAGCTCCTTGCAAACGGACCATACCCGATGAACTTGAAGAGACGCATATTGTCAGGTATAGGACACCTGAGTAATCCGGACTCAGGCAAGCTCCTATCCAATATATGCGGCGCACGGCTTAAGAGCGTGAGGCTTGGGCACTTGAGCCGAGAGAATAATGAGCCTGAGCTTGCGGTAAGGACTGTGAGGGAGAGCCTCATTAAGTCAGGACTCGAGGCAGAGGCGGCAAGACTCAGCCTTGAGGCGGCATCGCCGTCGCAGCTCACTATGGTATATTGTGATGAGACAACATAAGCTCCGCCAAGCTTAGATATCGAGCGTCGTAAGGCAAGCAGGGATTTTGCGGCAGTATGGATTTTGCAGGCGAATTGTGCTATGATCCATCATAAGTGTGCCACAATAAGGGCATAGCAATGCGGCACAGCGGTTTATGCCGGACATACGGAGGTAAAACTTATGAAACTTATATATGCGATAGTGAGAAACGACAATCAGGACACAGTTACGAGTGCCCTCAGTAAAAACGGCTACAGCATTACCAAGCTGTCCACGACAGGAGGCTTCCTGCGCAAGGGCAATGTTACGCTTATGATATGTACTGATGACGATAAGGTGGACAAGGCGATAGAGCTCATCAAGAGCGAGTGCGGCGAGCGCCAGAAGATTACTGTCGATATGCCATTTATCTCAGGCATGAATATGATAAATTATTCAACCATGCCCATGCAGATAGAGGTCGGCGGGGCTACAATATTTGTAACAAATGTAGAGAGATTCGAGAAGTTCTAAGCTTCTTTGCTGTTGTAAAAACTGCCGCGGCTGCACCAGATTTCTGTATGCGGTATAACTGTGCGGAAATTGTATTGGTCTGCTGTGGTATATATTTTGGAGGATATTATTAGAAATGGGTAAGGAATTCATCGTTGAAACAAGCGCACGCCATGCGCATGTAACGCAGGAGACGCTCGAGGTGCTCTTCGGCAAGGGTTACCAGCTTACTGTCAAGAAGGAACTCTCACAGCCGGGACAGTTCGCCTCAGGCGAGAAGATTACCGTAGTCGGTGAGAAGTCTGAGACCAAGATGTCTATACTCGGACCCTGCCGCAAGGCCAATCAGGTCGAGATCTCAGCTACCGATGCGCGCTCACTCGGCATCAAGGCGCCGGTGAGAGAGTCCGGAGACATTGCAGGCTCAGGCTCATGCAAGCTGGTAGGACCCGCAGGTGAGGTTGAGCTCAAGGAAGGCGTTATCGTTGCCAAGAGACACATTCACATGACTGTTGCTGATGCCAAGGAGATGGGCGTTGAGAACGGACAGATAGTTAAGGTGCTCGTTGATTCCGGCGCAGGCAGAAAGCTCGTATTTGACGATACAGTAGTACGCGTTTCGGACAGCTACGCACTCGCTATGCACATAGATACAGATGAGGCAAATGCGGCACTCTGTGCAGCTAACCAGACTGGCACTATTGTGGGATAAAAGTGTTGCCAAACGGCTATGCGGACAGCGTGTTTACATAGACACTTGGCAATCCGTACTTGTATTATATGTAGTGTCTGCGTATAGCGTATACGCAGGCACGGAATTTTACCTAAGAAAGAGGATTATCAGATGAAGATATTAGTAATTAACTGCGGAAGCTCATCTCTGAAATATCAGATCATAGAGATGGACAACAGAGAGGTGCTATGCAAGGGACTTGTTGAGCGTATAGGCATAGACGGCTCATTGCTCACTCACAAGGTGCCGGGCAAGGAGAATTATGTTGTTCAGGAGCCTATGAATGACCATCAGAAGGCTGTAGAGCTCGTTATGGCAGCAATCACAGATCCGGAGCACGGCGTTATCAAGTCGGTTGACGAGATAGATGCTATCGGACACAGAGTCGTACACGGCGGACAGAAATTCGCCAAGTCCGTACTCATAGATGACGAGGTCAAGGCAGCTCTGCGCAGATGTACAGATCTTGCTCCTCTGCACAATCCAGCCAATATCCTCGGTATCGAGGCTTGCGAGAAGGCAATGCCCGGCAAGCCGAACTGCGGTACCTTTGATACCGCCTTCGGTATGGGTATGGAGCCCAAGGCTTATCTCTATGCACTCCCGATTGAGTATTATAAGGATTATGAGGTAAGGCGCTACGGCTTCCACGGTGCTTCACACGATTATGTATCGCACAGATGTATTGAGATTGCCAAGCTTGATCCCAAGACAGCCAAGGTTATAGTATGCCACCTCGGAAACGGTGCATCTATATCAGCTTCCATAGGAGGCAAATGCGTAGATACCTCTATGGGACTTACTCCTCTCGAGGGTCTTATCATGGGTACCCGCTCAGGTAATGTTGACCCCGGTATCATGCAGTATATCTGCAATAAGGAGGGTCTCGACATCAACGGCATACTCAATGTTCTCAACAAAAAGTCCGGTGTGCTCGGTATGAGCGGCGGTATCTCGTCTGATTTCAGAGACATCGAGAAGGCAGCTGACGAGGGCAATGAGGATTGCAAGAATGCTCTTGATGCATTCCGTTACAGAGTTGCCA
>CAVHZK010000041.1:0-8876 GCA_963640215.1 bacterium
AAAGAACATCGAATAGAGCAAGGACTCTGCGGAATCAACCGACAGAGGCTCGCCCGGTCTTATTTTCTTATATAGCTCAAGCAGTCCGTCCTGATAGCTCTCCGACGGATCCTTGGCCATGGTATCTAAGAGCTTGGGCTCCTCGCCAAATAGCTCTATTATCTCTCTGTTGGTGCCGACGCCTAATGCCCTGATGAGCACAGTCACCGGTACCTTACGGGTGCGGTCTACTCTCGCCCAGAATACATTGTTGGAGTCAGTCTCATACTCAAGCCAAGCTCCGCGGTTAGGGATAACTGTGCACGCAAATAATTCCTTACCTAATTTATCGTGGGTGATATCATAATAGATGCCGGGACTTCTTACTAACTGCGATACGATAACACGCTCTGCTCCGTTTATAACGAAGGAGCCGGTATCGGTCATCAGCGGCAGATCTCCCATGAATATGTCATGCTCGCTGATCTCGTCCTTGTCATTGTTGATGAGACGTACCTTGACCTTGAGGGGAGCTGCATAGGTCGCATCTCTCTCCTTGCACTCTTCGATGGTGTACTTTACCTCGTCACGACACAAAGCAAAGTCCATAAACTCCAGGCTGAGATGACCTGCATAGTCGGTGATCGGTGATATGTCATCGAAGGCCTCCTTCAGTCCGTCAGTCAAAAACCAGTTGTAGGAATTCTTCTGAATCTCGATCAAATTCGGCATCTCGAGGACTTCTTTGGCTTCAGAGAAGCTCATCCTGAGACCCTTGCCGGCTTTGACCACGTGCATCCTGCTTTTATTCATAGATATCTCCACCTCTTGAAAATGATGTTGGGGTCAAAAGATATTTTGCTCCCAACTGCTGCCAGATTGCTGTGCATTATGTGCTCTCGCAATCTTCAAAAACATTCATACCCGCTCTGCAAGCTATTGCAAATGTTGTGCAATAGTAGTAGAATATTTAAGCATTAAGGCACATGACGCCATAATAATGCAAATTTTAGGTTAACATATCCATTGTCAATCGTCAAGTGTCTGCGTATTTTTTTTCGCAGTTATCTCGCCGGACTTAAGCGCTTGGAACTTACTGTTGACATGATTTAAGGAGCTGTACTATTTATGAATACCTTTATCACTATACTCATCATCGTACTTATCGCAGCCGTTATCGGTCTGTTCTTTCTCTACCGTGCCGGCAGCAAGATGCAGGCTGAGCAGGCGCAGAACCAGCTGATGTTAGAGAGATATGCGCAGGTTGCTTCTCTCCTCATCATAGACAAGAAGAAGATGCCCTTTAAGGAGGCGCCCTTCCCCAAGGAAGTATTTGAGACAGCTCCACGCAGAGCGAAGCTGATGAAGGTCTATGTAGTAAGAGCCAAGGTTGGCCCCAAGGTATTTAATCTCATGTGTGACAGAGACACCTTCGAGGATGTACCGGTAAAGGCTACCATCAAGGCCAAGGTCAGCGGCATGTATCTCATGGAGATATTGCAGGGTGCAGTACCGAGCGAGCGCAACATCAAGAAGCGCCGCAAGGCCAAGGAGAAAGCAGAGAAGCAGGCAGCTAAGGCTTAACAATTAGCTACCCGTCCCGCACCATCAGTGTGTGTCGCGCTCCAAGGCATTATCTATGAGCATCTTGACCAATTCCTGCTTAGAGATGCCGCGTTGCTCCCAGAGCATGGGATACATGGATATGGCGGTAAAGCCGGGCATGGTGTTTATCTCGTTAAATACTATCTCGCCGTCGTCCTTTACAAAGAAATCTACTCTCGCAAGTCCGTATCCGTCCAAGGCGTTGAATATATCCCTTGCCGTATCCCTGATGCCCTCAACCGTTTCCTTGGGCAGATCCGGATCTATGACTGTCTTGGAGTCCGGGTTATTGTACTTGGCGTCGTAATCATAGAAATCCGCTGCTGCGAGTATCTCGCCGACTCCGCTTGCCTTGACCTTCTTCATGCCGCCGCCAAATACGGCGCACTCTATCTCTCTGCCCTTGATATATTCCTCTATAAGTATCTTACTGTCTATCTCTGCTGCCTTGTACAGTGCAGCCTTTAATTCCTCGGCATTATGTACCTTGGAGACTCCGCAGGAAGAACCTGCCTGACTGGGCTTAACGAACATAGGATAAGCAAGCTCCGCCTCGGCACGTCTTACTGCATTTTCAATTGTCTTAAGCTCGAAGCTCCTGACACCGACGAACTTAGCCTGTCTCACGCCGCCTATGGTATCAACTATAATCTTGGTATAGAACTTGTCCATGCCTGCAGCCGAGGCGATAACACCACAGCCCACATAGGGAAGCTGCATCAATGAGAACAAGCCCTGTATAGTTCCGTCCTCGCCGTATTTGCCGTGTAATACTGGAAATGCACAGTCAAGCCTTATATCATGTACGCCGCTCTCGTCCGTGATGATGACATGCTTCTTCACAGCGTCCGGACTCAGCTCGGCGCTCACTGTTGAGTCTCTCCAGCTTCCGTCCTTTATCGCACTTAAGCTGTCTACGAGCAGCCACCTGCCCCCCTTGGTTATGCCGATAAGTATGGGATTCCATTCATCTGTATCAATATTTTCTATGATATTGCATACTGATATACAGGATATGTCATGCTCTGACGACTGACCGCCAAATATAATTGCTATATTTTTCTTACTCATATAATAACCTCACGCGTACACAATATATCACACATCGTTCTAAAAATGTTGACGAATGCAAAATTGGACTGCATGCTTGCATGCAAGGATGGTTTTACATTTGAGGATTGCGAGAGCGCTTAAAGCACGCAGCAATCCGTCACTTTTAGACTATGCGGTACCAGCGAAAGCGCTGGCACGAGTGCTTACTCGCATATCACTCTGTCCAAAATCAAGTCATGCTCATCACAGGGAAGCTCCTCTACTATCTGCTGCCCATATACCAGCATAAGCTTCTTCATACGTCTGCCCTCAAGGAACCTGTCGTAGTATCCGGCTCCGTGTCCTATACGTCTGCCGTCCAAGGTTGCTCCCACGCAGGGCACGAAAGCCACTGCAGTATCAGAGTCAAATTCATCTGTCGGCGTCGCCTCGATGGATGCCTTAGGCTCCGATATGCCATAATGCCCGGGCTCTAAGTCAGCAAACGAGCTTATCCTTACAGCCTCCATGATACCATCACTTAGACAACGCGGCACATATACTCTCTTGCCATCGGCAAAAGCCTGCCGGATTATAGCTCTTGTATCCGGCTCGCCGTCCATGGATATGTATATGAATATGTTCCCGGCTCTCTTGTATTCATCGCACTCTATGCACTGCCTCGCGATGCTCTCTGACGCCTTGAGCTTGTATTCCTTAGTCAGCGCACGAGTTATGCCTTTAAGCTGCGTCCTTATTTTGTTTTTCTCCGATGGTATCTCTGCCATATCAAGTGTTGCCAAACGGCTATGCGGACTGCGTGTTTACACGCAAGGACGCGTAGCAATCCGTACTTTTATTATATGTGGCGCCAGCAAAAGCGCTGGCATGGTTGTTTGCTTCCTCAGCTAATCAAAGCTGCTCACCTGCCAGCTCCAGTTGCCGCCTACTGTGCCGGGCGTATTCATCCTTGCTTCATTGCCAAGCCCCAGTATATCCTGTAGAGGTACTATCTTGATGAAGGCATCTGACTTGTAGAAATCCTCAAGTAGCTTGCACCTTAACGCCTCTGCTCCCGCTTCGCTGCTCGCCGCTGTTTTGCCCTCATCAAAAAGCCCATGCTTCCTGCGGCACAGACTCCTGCACCAGCCCAGCAGAGTCTCATTGTCATGCGTGCCAGTATATGCTACCCTGTCGCAGTCCGGTTTGTAGCCTGCCCACGGCTCTGTATCGCTAAATTGCATGACATCCATGCCCGGAAAGCCAGTGCCGGCTACCAAGGCTCTCACACCCGGAGTCAAATAGCCAAGATCCTCAGCTATCACCGGTAGCTTGCCAAACTGCCTGAAAGCCGCCTCAAACAATTCTCTGCCGGGTCCGTACCTCCAATGCCCTTTCAGCGACTTCTCACCTCTTGGCACAGCCCAATAGGCCTCGAAGCCCCTGAAGTGATCGAGTCTCACTATATCATAGAGCTTGAACGCACGCTCAAGTCTCATCAGCCACCACTTATAGCCGTCTGCTTTAAGTTCTCCCCAATTATATACAGGATTGCCCCAGCACTGCCCATCCGCCGAGAAACAATCAGGCGGCACGCCTGCTTCCTCATCCATATTAAAGTAGCGCGGATATTGCCATACATCTGCCGAATCATGCGACACATATATAGCCATATCACCTATAATGCTTATGCCCCGCTCGGCGGCATAGCGCCTTACCTTGCTCCACTCCCTGTCAAGGATATATTGCTCATACCTATGGAAATCTGCCTCACGTCTTAGGGACTCATCCTGCCATAGCTCCTCGCTATATTCTCTGTAAGGCTCATTCCACTTGCTCCATGCCCTGCCCTGCATCCTCTCTTTCACAGCCATATACATGCTAAAGCCATCCAGCCATGCTGCATTTTCATGCACGAAGCGGCTAAACTCCTGCGCGTCGGACTGCGTCGTGGTGTCGGCAGCAAAGTCAGCGTCAGCGCCGCCCCTATATACTGCGCCTGTATCAACAGGCTCTTTTTGGTTGCAGCTCTCACTTTCTCTTTGGGACTTACCCACGCACTTTGTGCCGCAGCTGTGCTTACACGCCTCATACATGCCGCGCAGCTCATCTGTCGTATAAGGTAATAATGCTATATTTCCTGCAAATGCAGAATAGCCTGCATAAGGACTCCCCGCCGCATCCGTCGGATTAAGCGGCAGTATCTGCCAATATTTCTCCCCGCGGCTCTTGAGATAGTCTATAAATCTATAACATTCGTCTCCTATTACGCCCTGTCCGCCCGTGCTGTTAGGAAGGCTCGTGATATGGCAGAGCACACCTGTGCCGGGGGAAAGAAGCTTGCCGAGTCGCTGCCTCTTAGAAAAATATATGACGGCAGAGCCTAAACGATACAGATGTACGCTTATCGACTCGTTGTTGCCACTGGTATCATTTGTGTCCTTGGTGTCTTCGGCATCCTTGGTGTTCTTGGTATTCTCGACATCCCCGGCATCCCTGCCACAGCAATATAGTCTGCCGCTTATCAGATCCACAGCATACTCATTAAGACGCGGCAGTACCACATCCTTCTCGTACTCTGCACTGCGGTTGATGAGCACGATCACCGCCTCGTCACCAAGGCGTCTCGTGTATCCTAAGACGTCTCCATCTGCCGCAAAGGGCTCAAAATCTCCGTCAGCAAATATATCAAGCGAGCGCCTTAGTCCTATCGCATTGCGGTATATATTGAGGCAGTCAGCGTCGCCTCCGCCCCACGGATACGGAGCACGGTTGTACGGATCTGCGTAACCTTCAGCTCCTACCTCATCTCCGTAGTATACACACGGCACACCGGGCATGGTCATCTGCATGAGCACGGCAAACCACAGCCTCGCCTTGGCGCCTCCTCTCTGCGCCTCGCTTAAGCGATAAGCTGCACGCTCCTCCTCGCTGAGTGAGTCCTTATCAGGTGCTCCGCCAAGCTGCGTAAGTATACGCACGGTATCATGACTGCCCAAGAGGTTGAGTCCCGCATAGAAGGCCTCTCTCGGATAATTTTCATATAAGGTATAGAGACACTCTGCAAGCTCAGGCGCGCCGCATCTATCTAAGAGATAGTCGCATACTCTGTCGCGAAACGGATAATTCATCACGCAGTCCAATTCATCGCCCTGGAAATACCTGCGTCTTATACCGTACGCCACCTTATTGGACGCATCCTCCCAGACCTCGCCCATGAGCAGCCCCTCGTCCGGCTTTTCCTCGCACACTGCCTGCTTGATACCTGCGATAAATTCATCCGGCAGCTCGTCTGCAACATCCAACCTCCAGCCCTTGGCTCCGAGCCTCAGCCATTTCCTGACGACGCTTTCTCTGCCGCCGTAGATAAATTCCCTGAGACTCTTGTCAGACTCCCTCAGACTCGGGAGATCTCCGACTCCCCACCAGCTGTCATAGCCGCAGTCGGTATTGTTGAAGCTGTACCAGCTGCGATACTGTGAGTCCGTACTCTGATACGCTCCGAGACTCTCATAATTACCATATTTATTAAAATAAATGCTGTCGCAGCCGGTATGATTGAACACGCCGTCAAGCATCACGGATATACCTTTAGCCTCGGCGTCCCTGCATAGCGCACTAAAGTCCTCCTCCGTGCCAAGCAGCGGATCCACGCTCATATAATCTCCGGTATCATAGCGGTGATTGCTCGCGCACTCACATATGGGATTAAGGTAGATGACACTTACTCCGAGATCCCTCAGATAGCCTAATTTCTCTCTGATGCCCTTGAGACTGCCGCCGTAGAAATCCCAAGCCGCTATGCTGTGGTCTAAGTTTCTCTCGTATCTTACCGGTGTATTCCAGTCAACTATGCGGCGCTTGGGACCATGCTCGTGACCTCTAAGTCTACTCTCAAGCTCCTCATCCGTGACGCCCTCTTCTCTTGCGAAGCGATCAGGGAATATTTGATACACGAGTCCGTGACTATACCACTCAGGCACCTTGCGAGGCTTATATGCGCTTATCTGATATGAGGGGCAATCTCTGTCTGCGGGGTAGAGCTGTCCCTCACCGCCCTGTCTGCCTTCCTTGGCCCCGTAGTATGCCTTGCGTCCGTCTGCATAGACTATCTCGAAGCGATACCAATTAAGTGAGGGCTCCTTGGCGGTATATATCCCCGTCGCCGTGTATATGCCCTCTCTCTTGGATATACTCATGGGTATACGTGTCTCTCCGACTCCGTCCGTCCATATCCTTAATACTACCTCTGCCGGCAGCTCGTTCCTAAAATCTATCGCCACCTTTATATCCGTGCCGACCGCTGCCGCTCCGAAGGGCTCTCTGTATATATGATTTCTGCTGTTATGGTATGCTGACATACTGCGTTTATCTTGCTCTTAACATCAATTTCATTCATACCCGCTCAGTTTTCGGGTACACATGTTATAAAAGTACGGATTGCTTTGTTCTAATGCACTCTCGCAATCCTGCCTGACGAGCTCCACTTTATTTTGCTCATGACGCGACATTCGTTAGAAACTTGAGCAAGCTCCAGTTTCCTCCTCATCGCTCGCGCACAATCGCATTCCGGGCTATCGACCTAAGAGCACTGTCAGGGCGGGTTGTCGAATGGCAACACTTCTATCGTCGAAAGGGCAACCCAACTGCCTGCAGTCCGGGATGCCCTCTCCATTTTCATACAAGGCTTGCGCCTGCTGCTGTTATATTTCCTTGTGCCCTACATGCCATATCTCGTCGGCATAGGTGGCAACCGCCCTGTCTGCTGCGAAGAGTCCTGACCTTGCAATATTTATAATGCTCATGCTATTCCACTTGGCACGATCCAAGTAGCACTCTCTCATGCGTGCCTGCGCCATTAAGTAGTTGTTGAAATCCGCGAGCAGCATGAACTCATCCGCACTGCTGCCGTCCCCTCCGTGCACAAGACGCTTAAATATATCGTCATAGGTCTCACCGTCACCAAATCCGGCACGTATATGATCGAGCACGGCTCTTATCCTGCCATCTGAGTTATATATGTCCATGGGATTGTAGCCCTCGGATTTAAGCTTATTCACCTCGTCTGCGTGCAGTCCGAAGAGGAACATATTGTCGTCTCCGAGGAGCTCGTGCATCTCCACATTTGCTCCGTCTAAGGTGCCTATGGTCAGCGCGCCGTTCATCATGAATTTCATGTTGCCGGTGCCGCTTGCCTCCTTGCCCGCCGTGGATATCTGCTCAGACACCTCTGCCGCCGGCATCAGCTGCTCAGCGAGAGATACGCGGTAATTCTCCATGAATACAAGCTTCAGCCTGTCCTTGCATACCGGATCCTTATCTATGCAGGCAGCCAGTGAGTTAATCATCCTGATGATACGCTTTGCTACTGCATATCCCGGCGCCGCCTTGGCACCAAATAGGAAGGTCTGCGGAACCTTCAGGAAATCCCTGTCCTCATGCAGCCTGTGCATTAGGTATACTATATGCATTGCGTTAAGGAGCTGTCTCTTGTACTCATGCAGGCGCTTAGCCTGCACATCATATATCGAGGACGGGTCGATTACTGCGCCCTGCTCCTTGTAGATATATTCTGCAAATGATTTCTTATTGTTAAGCTTGATACCCTCTATACGTATCTGCGCTTCCTTATCATCAGCAACTCTCTCTATCTGTGCAAGCTCCAAGGCGTGAGTGAGATACTTATCACTGCCGGTATAATCGCATATAAACCTATCAAGCGCCGGGTTAATCTCGGCAAGCCATCTCCTGTGGTCTATGCCGTTGGTGACATTGTGGAATTTCTCCGGCGTCATCTGATAGAAATACTTAAATACATCCTTCTTAAGTATATCCGAATGCAGTCCGCTTACTCCATTTACAGCGAAGCCTCCGGCAACGCAGAGGTTGGCCATGCGCACCTCTCCGCCCCAGATTATCGCCATGTCGCGTACCTTGTCCATATCGCCGTGATAATACGCCTCGCACTCTGCCTGCCAGCGGCGTGATATCTCCTTGATTATCTGCCATACTCGAGGCAGTATGCGCATGATGAGCTCCTGCGACCATCTCTCCAGCGCCTCCCACATAACTGTGTGGTTGGTATATGCCACAGACTTGCTCACTATAGCCCAGGCCTGATCCCAGCTCATGCCGTGGTCGTCCATAAATATACGCATGAGCTCCGGTATACAGAGAGTCGGATGCGTATCATTTATCTGTATGACATTTTTCTCATGGAAATTGTCAAGTGTGCCGTAGCTGCCGATATGCCTGCGCAC
>CAVHZK010000042.1:0-3116 GCA_963640215.1 bacterium
TCTCCAGCATTTCCGGTGCGCCGTGTGAGGAAAATCCGAGATGCTTAATACGTCCTAAGCGCTTCTGCTCCTTGAAATACTCAAGTATGCCCCACTTAGGATCCGTATATACGTCATAGCATTTCTCATTGACGTTATGCAGGAGATAGAAATCAAAATACTCCGTGCCACATTTACCAAGCTGCTCCTCGAATACCTCAGCCGGATTGTAGCTTGAGGCTATCTGATGTCCCGGGTATTTGGTCGCGAGATTGATGCTGTCACGCTTATATTTGGACAGGAGCCTTCCAGTCACTATCTCAGACTTACCGTCATGGTATGGTGCCGCGGTATCAAAATAATTGACGCCGTTAGCCACGGCATAATCTATCATCTGCTCGGTCTGCTCCTCGTCTATCGTCTTACCGTCTGCAAGGAGCGGCAGGCGCATAGTTCCAAAGCCAAGCCTCGATACCTTCTGCCCACACAGTTCGCTGTATATCATCACATACCTCCAATCTCGTCACTTTTATTATATGTAGTGCCGGCGTATACGCAGGCATAGGCGCATACTTACGCTTACTTACGCGTTCTTACCGCAGCACTTCTTGTACTTCTTGCCGCTTCCGCACGGACAGGGGTCGTTGGGGTATATCTTCTTGCCCTCGCGCTTAACCGTACCGGATTCCTTGTTCTCCTTGTAGAGCTCTGCTCTTCTCTCCTCGGTAAGCAGCGCATCCCACTCAGGCAGATTATATAACCAGTCCGCCTTAGCGCCCACCATATTGTAGTAGAGCCTCTCCGGATCTATCTCTATCTTGAGCTTGGTTGACTCGTCCATGGTCTCTATGGGATTCTCGTAACCCTTGAGAGACTCATTTATGCCGTCAATGAAGCCGGTCATAGTCTCGCGATCCGTGCCAAACTCTGCTGCAAGCTCATCCACCGTGCCCTCGTATACCTTGGACGGGTCCTTCAATATGCGCTCATATATGCCCTTCTCGACTGCAAAATAGTCGTTCCAGAGCTTATCTCTTGACCTCTCATCAAGCTCATTGCCGTAGGCCTTAATCCTCCACTGCTCCAATAATGTCATTGTCTGTCTCCTTATTATTATCTGCTGCAGCCTCTGCCTCTGCTTCACGCCGCTTAAGCTTGGCGTGTCTTGCAGATATGTACGCTGCTGCAGCCATCAATACCGTGAGGCTTATCGCCGATATAATCAGACCGACTCTAAGTCCGCGCGGCTCATAATACATCTCTATACTGTGCTCTCCGTCTCCCACATAGAAGCTTACGAAGGTATCCAATCCTTTATACAACGTGACAGGCTCTCCGTCAAGTTTAACCGTCCAGCCCTCATCGTAGGGAGTAGTCACGAGCATGAGCGCCTTCTCCCTGCCGTAGCCTGCCGCCGCGGTATCTACATTTACAGTACCCTTGATATAATCGTCTCCGTAATCCGTGACGCTGAAGGTATACTCATTCATCCGCTCATAGATATCTCCGAGCACATCGTAGTCGAATCTGTAGACCCTTATATCGGCATCTCCGCCGTCGTCCGAGCTAAATTCAAGACTGTCGCCGGCACTTAAGCTGCCTAACTCTATGAGATATCTCCGATCCAGATGCTCGTAGGTCTTCTTGGAGTCCGGCTTAGAGACTGTCACGCTCTCCGTCTTGGCATTGGCAGAGTAAGCATAATACTCTCCGTCCTCGCTTATCTCGACCTTGGTCACGGAGCCATCCTTCACGACTGACTGCACAGGCTTCAACACCTGTCCCACGCCGAGACTGTCGCAGAGTGAATTTTGCACAAGTACCGGATCATCTAACTCCGTCATCCATCCCTCTGCCATTTTCTGCGGAAGTATATATCCTATAGGCAGGGTGTATCTACGTTGGTAAATATATACATTTTCTCCCCTGCTCTCAAGCTGCAGCTCGTGGTTACCTGATTGCTCCGTCTCATATATGCCGTACTTTACGCCGTAGAGCATATCCATGAGTGGTGTCGAGCCCGTGATGCTGTAAGCATTGGTCGAGGACTCACAGCCCACCGCCTTGAAGAACTTGGAGCAGTCAGCATTGGCCATAGAGCTAAATAAGGATACTGACGGAAAATTAAGCCATGCGCCGTCATCCTTGGTCTTGCGCGTGATGCGTTCAAAGCGGTACAGCCCGTTGTCCTTTGCCCGCACATCTGATACCAGCGACCTTATCTCGTCATTATTCTTGGTATATGCGCTCCTCGATGTCACCGTGTATGAGGTGACAGCGGTATTGGTCGCAAGCTCGGCTATAGCTATAACTCCCACGATGAGAGCAGCCGTCACAGGCGCAAGCCTATCGCTCCGATACAGATGCAATACTCCCGCATATACGGCAGTAAGCAGCAAGGCGCCATAGAATACAGCAAAGTGGAACTCCTCGTTATCAATGAGCTTCTGTGCGAGCAATATAAATGCAAATGATACTGCCGCCGCCGTCCCTACCTCGCGTTTGGTTACATTTTGCCTCTGCTCATACGCTCTAAAGCACATATATATGACTATGAAGCAATATATAAATGACTGTCTTGCAGGCAATGAGTTAGGGTATCTAAGTCCGTGCCAGATAAAGTTCAGCACATTTATGGCAAAGCCCGCTAAGAGGAAGAAGGCAAGCGATATATATACTACCTTCTCCTTTAGACTTATGCGTCTCGACATGACATAGAGCACAAAGAAGAGATAGGCGAAGCTTCCGCAATATATATTGGGATAATGCTTAAGCCACTGCTCTGTCTCTACGCCTGCCATGTGACGCGCCAGCATATCAAATATACTGAAATACTCAGAGAAGGTCTGTGGGAAATTGGACTCACTGGACGCTGTCGCAGAGAGCGCATATATCTCCGGTATGAGGAGCACTGCCGCGATACCGCCTGCAATAAGGCTCCACAGAGCAAAGCTTAAGCCAGTCTTAACAAAGTCCCCAACACTCTCAAAGCCCGTAAGCCAAGCGTAGGCGCAGAAATATATGACAAGGAATAAGCAAATAGGTATAGCTATATAGTAATTACATAATATGCAATATCCGAGCGCCGCTCCGTATATTACACCGCTTTTTCCCTTTATGATGCGCTCTGCACCGAG
>CAVHZK010000043.1:0-5522 GCA_963640215.1 bacterium
CTCTATATGCCAGCCCGGACGACCCTCGCACCACGGAGACTCCCACGCAGGCTCACCCTCCTTCTTGGGCTTCCAGAGCACGAAATCATTGGGATCCCTCTTCTGCTCCTCTCCGCTCACCTTGAGATCTCTGAGACCCGACATCATCTCGTCCATGTCCTTGTGGCTGAGCTTGCCGTAGCCCTTATCTGTATTTACCGCGAAATATACAGTTCCGTCATCAGCAACATAGGCATGACCCTTATCTATCAGAGTCTGTATCATGCTTATCATGCCGTCTATCTCGCGGGTTGCCTGCGGGTGCACAGTGGCGGGCTTGACATTTAATGCTGCCATATCCTTCCTGCACTCTGCGATATAGCGCTCCGAGATAACCGACGGATCCACTCCCTCATCATTGGCCGCCTTGATAATCTTGTCATCTACGTCCGTGAAATTGGATACGTAATTGACCTCATAGCCCTTGTATTCGAGATAGCGTCTGAAGGTATCAAAGACTATCATAGGGCGCGCATTGCCTATATGTATCAGGTTGTAGACCGTGGGTCCGCATACATAGATGCCGACCTTGCCAGGCTCTATAGGCTCAAAATCAAGCTTTCTTCTCTGTAATGTATCAAATATCTTCATACTGTCTCCGTTTCATTGCGCCTGCAAATGCATTGCCCTAAAAGTGTTGCGAGAGCGCGCCAGCGCGTAGCAATCCGTGACTTTTATTATACTCTAAAAGTGTTGACGGATGCAAAATCAGACTGCATGCTTGCATGCAAGGATGGTTTTGCATTTGGCAACCTGCCCTGTATGAGCGATGTAGGGCGATAGCCCGGAATGCGAATACAGGCAGGATTGCGAGAGCGCGCCAGCGCGTAGCAATCCGTACTTTTATTATATGTGCCGCCTGCAAGCGCGCAGGCGTGCTCGTTTACTTATCAAATATCAGGCATACGGCATGTGCCGCTATGCCCTCGCCGCTGCCGGTAAAGCCCAAGCCCTCCTCTGTTGTCGCCTTGACACTGACCTTGTCCATCTCGATACCGAGAGCTGCGGCTATGTTTTCACGCATACTCATTATATATGGTTTCAGCTTGGGGCGCTGGCAGAGTATGGTGCTGTCTATATTGCCTATGGCATATCCATGCTCTAAGATGATGCGCCCGACCTCCTTCAGCAGCATAATGCTGTCTGCTCCAAGATATCTGTCGTCATCATCAGGAAAATGCACTCCTATGTCTCCTAATGCCGCCGCGCCGAGCAGTGCGTCCATCACGGCATGGATCAATACATCTGCATCTGAGTGCCCGTCGAGGCCTAACTCATAAGGCACCTGTACGCCTCCAAGCACCAGCTTTCGTCCGCTCACCAAGCGGTGAACATCGTATCCCTGTCCTATCCTCATGTATCCTTTTCCTGTCGCATGTAAATGTTTCTGGAGCTTGCGAAAGCATAAAATGCATATCAGCGCATGATACGCAGCTGTCCGCTCACGCACCTAAGCTCAAGCTCCGTATAAGAGCCTAATACCTCGCCGTCTGCGTGAACAGCACACTCTCTGTCTAAATGAATATGCAGCTCACTGCATTGCAAGAGTCTTGCCTTGCTCGAGCTCCTAAGTCTACTTAAGCGGCTCAGCATAATGAGCTTAAGGAATCTAAGCTTCTCTCGGCAGCTTACTGCGCACATCTCTAAGAGTCCGTCCTTGGAGTCTGCAAAATTACCAAATCTGAATTTGTATTCGTAGGGATGGATATGTGCCGATACAAACATGAGATGATTGAATTCTATCCTATGCATCCCGTCTAAAAGTACATATCCCTTAGACGGCTTAGTAAACAGCAAAGTCTTAATGAGCTCCCTGTATACGGTGATACTCCCTCTAATGCCTGCCGGCGCGTTGCCTACTTCATTGAGATGCCTGCTCACGCCTCGGTAGAGCTCCGCATCAAGGCCTATGCCGGCACTGTTTATGAAGCGTCTCGTGAGCTCTCCGCCGTCTGCGGTAAGTACTCCGTAATCCACGGTATCGACTCTTGCTCCGGCAGGACTCATATAATCCTTGAGCAGCACACGGGGATTGGGCTTTAATCTCAGGCTCCTTGCACAGCCATACCTTGCGTCAGTCGGAATATATCCGAGTATTATGTGCTCCGGATGCTTCAGTCCGTTTACGACTCCGCTGAGCGTCTCATCCAAGCCTATCACAAATATGGTCTTGTCGCCGTTATGCACATCGGAAATCACACCGGCAATATGACAGGTATCCTCCGGCGAAGTCGTGAAGTATATGTCATACTTCATGCCGCGCTTATCCATGTAAGCACGCGCCCTGTTCCACAGCTTTAGTCCCTTGCCGCCTCCGGCATTGGGATTGACGATGAAGCTTGTATTCATGCAGTTGATTCTAACCGATAGAAACTAGCATTGCAAGGGCAGTGCAAGCCTATCCCGTGTTTCAAAAAAAAAGAATGTGCTCCGCTCTCCAAGTTCGAGTGCACATCCTTAACGGATATCATTTATAGTATAAAAGTATGACTTGCTGCGTGCCGGTACGCTCTCGCAATCCAGCCCTGACGAGCCCCGCTTCGTTTTGCCCGTGACGCAGCATTCATCAACTCTTTCAATAAAAATAGCGGAGGGGGGACTTGAACCCTCGACACCGCGGGTATGAACCGCGTGCTCTAGCCAGCTGAGCTACTCCGCCATACGCTTTGACACAAAAATGGGACCTACAGGGCTCGAACCTGTGACCCTCTGCTTGTAAGGCAGATGCTCTCCCAGCTGAGCTAAGATCCCATAATTCGTCTTGCGAACGTATGAAATTTTATAATATTCATATCTAAATGTCAAGGGCTTTTGACTTTTTGTGCTTGATAGGGTCCAGACCCATAAGCATCGCAGCTTGGTGCCGGGTTCAGTATGAATCATCCCTACGAACGAGCCATGACTCCTCACACATTAAATCTGAACAATATGGTGTCTCCGTCTCTTACGACATAATCCTTGCCCTCGGAGCGCACGAGCCCCTTCTCTCTTGCAGCAGCAAGTGATCCGCAATCAAGCAGCTCCTGATAATTGATGACCTCGGCTCTGATAAATCCCCTCTCAAAATCCGAATGTATCTTGCCTGCAGCCTGCGGAGCCTTGGTGCCCTTCTTGATGGTCCATGCTCTGGTCTCCTTCTCACCTGCCGTGAGGAAGGACATAAGTCCCAAGAGGTCATAGCTTGCCTTGATGAGCTTATCGAGGCCTGACTCAGTGACTCCGAGTGACTCCAGATACTCAGCCTTCTCTGCCTCGTCCAGCTCTGCTATCTCCTCCTCTATGCGTGCCGAGATAACAAATACTCCGTTGCCGCTTGCAGCTGCATACTCTCTCACCTGCTGCACGTATTTGTTGTTGGCGCCGTCATCAGCCAAGTCGTCCTCAGATACATTGGCAGCAAATATAACAGGCTTGCCTGTAAGGAGATACAGTGAATCTATATAAGCCCTCTCGTCCTCATCATCTGTCTCGTAGGCAGAAGCGGGCTTACCCGACTCAAGTAGCGACTTAAGGCTCTTAAGCGTCTCCAGCTCCTTCTTGGCAGTCTTGTCGTTGTTGGCAAGCTTCGCTGTGCGTGAGATGCGTTTGTCCAAGGTCTCTATATCAGCAAATATAAGCTCTAAGTTGATGGTCTCAATGTCTCTTACCGGATCCACCGAGCCCTCGACATGGATGACATTGGTATCCTCGAAGCATCTTACAACATGCACTATGGCGTCACATTCACGTATATTGGCGAGGAACTGGTTGCCGAGCCCCTCGCCCTTGGATGCGCCCTTCACAAGTCCCGCTATATCTACGAATTCTATAACAGCAGGAACTGTGCTCTTGGAATTATAGAGCGCAGTAAGCTTATCTAATCTCTCGTCCGGCACTGCAACGACTCCGACGTTGGGGTCTATGGTGCAGAACGGGTAGTTGGCAGACTCAGCCCCCGCCTTGGTGATCGAGTTGAACAATGTGGATTTGCCGACGTTTGGCAGTCCGACTATACCTAATTTCATATATTTATACTCCTTTACGCATTTCCGAGCAGCATTCTGTCGTTATCAAGTGCACGTCCTGCCTGCTCCTTGAACTTCTCCAAGAGGTCCGGCACTGTGAGAGCACTCCTCTCCTCGCCGCTCACATCATAGATAACATTGCCATTATCCATCATAATGGTACGATTGCCAAGCTCGAGAGCCGACTGCATATTATGCGTAATCATGAGGCAGGTTATCTGCCCGTCTGCGACTATGTCGGCAGTAAGCTTTAATACCTTCTCTGCCGTGGCCGGATCCAAGGCTGCCGTATGCTCATCCAGCAATAGGAGCTGCGGCTTGTTGATGGTCGCCATCATCAGCGTAAGTGCCTGCCGCTGACCTCCGGACAGGAGTCCTACGGGATGATTCATCCTGTCCTCCAAGCCCATATCAAGGAGTGACAGCTTCTCCTTAAACCACTTGCGGTCTGCCGATGTTATGCGGCCAAGCCAGCCTCCGCGTCCTGCCGCAAGAGCCAGATTTTCCTCAATGGTCATGCCCGGCGCACTGCCCAGCATTGGATCCTGAAACAGCATACCGATCCTGCGCGCCCTCACATAGTCCGGCAGCAAGGTTATATCTCTGTCGTCTAATATGATACGTCCGCTGTCCGTTAAGAACTTACCGCGGATGGCATTGAACAGCGTCGATTTGCCGGCACCATTTGCGCCTATGATGGTGATAAAGTCTGCATCATTTACAGTAAGTGACAAGCCCTTAAGCGCCTTCTTCTCATTTATCGTGCCCGGATTAAAGGTCTTGCTGATCTTATCTATAATTAACATATCAATCTGCCCTGACCCTTCCTGCAGCAAATCTGCGCTTAATTACCGGTATCTGCGTCTTAAGGTACGGACCCGATATGGCTATAATGACGATTACCGACGAGACGAATTTCAGCATGAATGCCGGCATATTAAATCTAAGTGCAACAGCATATACTATGCGGAATATGATAGCGCCCAGCACTGCTCCGACAGCGCGCACGCCCACAGGTCCCCTGCCCATAAAGGCTCTGCCTATGAGGAGCGACGCCAGCGCCATAGTGACCATACCCGTACCGATGTCGATGTTGACGCTTTTCTGCAACTGTCCCAGCATACATCCGGATAATCCTGTAAATGCGTTTGCAATGCAGAGTCCAACCAAGGTGGTGAATACCGGATTGATGGACGACGAGCGCACCATGTCCGGGTTGTTGCCCGTAGCCCTTATGGCAAGTCCAAGCCTCGTGCCGAGGAAGAGTGTCAGGAAAATGACTACTGCCGCAACACATATCAAAGCAATAATAGTCTTGTAGGCATCCTCCGCGCCTGTGCCGCTAAGTGCACTCTTCAGCATGGTGAACACAGTCTCCGTCTTGTTTAGGTTGAGCAGTGAGGAGTTACCCATGACGGCTATATTTATGGAATAAAGCGCCGTATTTACAATGATGCCGGCGAGCAGGCTGTCTATACC
>CAVHZK010000044.1:0-3811 GCA_963640215.1 bacterium
CTTGCGTGCAAGCACGCAGCCTGCTTTTGTATCCGTCAACACTTTTAGAGTAAACCATCAACACCTTTATACCTTGCAATTTTACCTTAGATTTATTATAAAGATAAGGGTCATTTTCGGTTTTCATACAAATTCCGTGAAATTAAACATGACAGAACCGGCATAAGTGGTGGGGTACAATAGCCTCATTCTGCTTTAGAACGACCATTGTATATGGATTGGAAGGGGATCTAATGGGTACATATTTTCAGCTCTTCATGGCATTTATGCGCATAGGCGGGCTTACCTTCGGCGGCGGACTTGCACAGCTTCCGATGCTGAAATACGAGATAGTACAGAAATACGGTTGGCTCACGGAGGAGGAGCTCTTGGATGTGTATGCCATCGGACAGTGCACGCCCGGCATCATCGCAGTCAACACAGCTACCTATGTGGGCTTTGAGAAAAAGGGCGTCATGGGCGGTATTATAGCTACACTCGGCATGATAACTCCGTCCATAGTGGTTATCACGCTGGTTGCCATGTGTCTGCAGGCTGTTATAGACAATGTGTGGGTTCAGCACGCGATAATGGGTATCAGAGCCGTGGTCTGTGCGCTCATGATAAATACGGCTTACACTCTCGGCAAGAAGACTCTGCACGGAGGATTCGCTATAGTTATTGCGGCTTGCGCATTTGCAGCGGCAATGCTCACTAAGATTCCTACGATAGTAATAGTGCTGGTTGCGGCGGCTGTCGGCATCATTTTCTGTGTAGTGCTTAACGGAGGCAAGAAGCAATGAGTACGATGGCCTTAATGTTCTTTGAATTTATGAAAATAGGACTCTTTGCGGTGGGCGGCGGACCGGCTACTCTGCCTTACCTCATGGAGCTTACCGAGAAATACGATTGGTATACCATGCAGGATCTGACTAATATGATAGCGGTCAGTGAGTCAACACCGGGTCCTCTGGGGCTCAATATGGCGACCTATGCGGGCTTTAAGACTCTCGGAACCTTCGGAGGCATCGTATCCACCTTGGGACTGGTTATACCGAGTGTCGTGGTTATATGCCTCATAGCCAAATTCTTAGATAATTTCAATGAAAATAAATTCGTTCAGGGCGCATTTGCAGGCATCAGACCGGCGGTCTGTGCTATAATTGCGGCGAGTGTGCTGGGGGTATGCCGCGTGTCGCTCTTTGCAGAGCAGGACGGGGTATATACACCCATATTCAGCATCATAGCGCTCTGCGCCATAGTATTTGGCTTATTGCAGGTCAAGAAGCTGCAGAAATTCCATCCGGCGTGGTGGCTCTTGTTTGCGGCGGTTATAGGCATAGTGCTGCGCTTTTAGCAAATACAGCAAACAGACTGAGAAATATCAGGAGATAAGACATGACAGACGATAAGTATTTTGAGGAGGCTGAAAGCAGGATCCCTCACGGACAGGTGCGCACGAGATTTGCGCCCTCGCCTACGGGATATATGCACGTCGGTAATCTCAGGACGGCACTCTATACATATCTGATAGCTAAGCATGTTCCGGGCGGAGTATTTATACTGCGCATAGAGGACACGGATCAATCAAGAGAGGTTGCGGGCGCAACTGAGGTTATATACCGTACCTTGGAGGAATGCGGTTTAAAGCATGATGAGGGACCAGACGTCGGAGGACCTGTCGGACCCTATATCCAGACCGAGCGCCGCGATATGTATAAGAAATATGCCAAGATGCTGGTGTCGCGCGGACACGCTTATTATTGCTTCTGCGACAAGACGGCATCCGAGGAGGACAGCGGCGAGTTTGAGAGAGAGGATTGTCCCTGCCGCAGCTTGGATCCGGCGGAGGCATTACGTCGCGCTGAGAATGAGCCGTATGTCATAAGACAGAGAGTTCCGCACGAGGGTACTACCACCTTCCACGATGCATCATTTGGAGATATCACAGTACCAAATGATTCGCTCGATGATCAGGTGCTCTTGAAGAGAGATGGTCTTCCGACTTATAATTTTGCAAATGTAGTTGACGATCATCTCATGGGCATTACCCATGTGGTAAGGGGCAGCGAATATCTGTCCTCAGCGCCTAAGTACAATTTATTGTACGAGGGCTTCGGCTGGGAGATACCGGAGTATGTGCATTGCTCACCGGTTATGCGTGATCAGCAGCACAAGATGTCCAAGCGTCACGGCGATCCCTCATACGAGGATCTCAAGGCAGAGGGCTTCCTTACTGATGCCATACTTAACTATGTTGCTTTGCTCGGCTGGTCACCGAGAGGAGAGCTTGCAGAGACAGAGTTCTTCACCCTGGAGGAGTTAGCGGAGGCCTTCGATATCGAGGGCATATCCAAGTCGCCTGCAATATTCGATATAGAGAAGCTGAAGTATTTTAATGCTCATTATATAAGGGAAATGTCGCCGGAGAACTTCGCGCGTATTGCGGAGCCGTATATCAGACAGGCGGTTAAGAAAGAACAATATTCAGTCTCCAAGATAGCTGCCATATTACAGAATCGCTGCGAGAAGCTTACTGATATACCGGAGAAGCTAGACTTCTTCGACGAGCTTCCGGAGTATGAGCTTGAGTGCTATACCAATAAGAAATCCAAGACGGATGCTGCCATATCGCTCACGATGCTTAAGAGCGCATTGCCGCGCCTTGAGGCAGTACAGACTTGGAATGAGGACGGTATAAAGGAGACTTTGACTGTGCTTGCAGAGGAGCTTGGCTGCAAGAATGCGACCGTTATGTGGCCTGTGCGTATAGCAGTCTCAGGCAGAGTAGTTACACCGGGCGGAGTGGTCGAGATATGCGATATCTTAGGCAAGGAGGAGACTCTCGCCCGCATAAGGAAGGGCATAGCTAAATTAGAGGGATGAAGGTTCTGAATATAACTATGATAGGGCATCCGTCCTGCGGTAAATCAACAGTAGGCGTTTTGCTCGCAAAACGCCTCGGTATGAGCTTTATAGACGTGGATATAGTCATACAGGAGAGAACCGGCAGACTATTAAAGGAGCTGATAGCAGAGTATGGCACAGAGGGTTTCCTCAAGATAGAGGGAGATACAGCTGCCTCACTTGAGGCTGTCAATTCAGTCATAGCGCCGGGAGGCTCGATATGCTACGAGGACTGGGCTATGGAGCACCTAAGAGACATATCCAAGGTGGTATATCTCAGGATATCATACGAGGAGATGCTTAAGCGAATCGGAGATGTCACGGATAGAGGGGTAGCCATACCGGACGGATATACGCTGCACGACCTGTACGAGGAGCGTGCGGCACTCTATGAGAAATATGCCGATATCGTCATCGATGAGGCAGGCAGAGGACTCGGTGAGGTGGTCGATGAGCTGCGTCAGATGCTGGAATAAGCAGACAACACACAACAAGGAACGGAGAGACCTATGGAAAATGATAACAACATGAAAGCAGCCTATCCATGCGACGAGCCGGAGGAGAGACGTGCTCCTGCACACAGCAACGGAGAGGCTTTTTATTACGGCAACGACAAAATAGCCGAGAACGATGCAGACGCCGCCAAGGATCCGGCGCCCAAGGGCAAGGGACGTCGCGGCGGTAATGCCGCAGCCTCTCTGGTTGTGCACTCCGGTAATTTCCGGAAACGCCCGCGTTACGGTAGCGCTGAGTTAGGTGCCGATGGATATGGCACTCGCAGAGGTAATGGCGAGTCAGATCATTATCGCGAGTCTGACAGACGTGAGCGTTACGGTAGGAGAGATGAAGACAGAGAGCAGCGCCGCCAGCGCAGAGACGGGGCTGAATCAAGGGACGGCTTTGATAGGGACAGACGCCGCAGTGA
>CAVHZK010000044.1:3821-10665 GCA_963640215.1 bacterium
CGCGGGCACGGTGATAAACGTGGGGGCTTTTCAACAGATCAACGCGACTATCGCCGGGATTATGTCAAGCGCGACAGCTTTGAAACAAGTCGTCGCGACTCTCATCGCCGGGATGACAACTTTGGCAGGAGAGATGAGTATGAACGCTACAGGCGTGACAGAGGAGAGCGTGGTAGAGACGACCGCGGCAGAGGCGAGCGCGGCAGAAATCCTGAGGCAGTATTTGACAGGGCGTATAGTGTCACTGTGACCAAGACCTCCGAGGTCGGCGCATTTGTAAGCGTGCCGGAGGACATAAGAGGCAGTATATACGGCAGGAAGCTTCCGGAGAGCAAGACTGTACTGCTCCCATTTTCAGAGCAGATAGGAAGACCAACAGCCGGCGAGACCATCAAGGCGTACTTCTATGAGGACAAGGGCGGACGTATCACAGCGACCATGCGCACACCCATACTTAGGGACGGCGAGGTAGGCATACTTACCGTGGCGGATGTTACGAGCATAGGCGCTTTCCTTGATAACGGAGTGCCCAAGCAGGTATTGCTGCCCTTCAAGGAGCAGATAGTAGCTCCCAAGGTCGGAGACGAGGTGCTGGTATGGCTGTATTCCGACAAGTCGGGCAGGCAGGCGGCGACCATGAGAGTATACGGTCATCTGGATAAGCACAGCCCCTACAAGGAGGATGATCGCGTTACAGGATTTGTGTACGAGATAAATCCGAGGCTTGGCATATTTGTTGCTGTGGACAATCGTTACTATGGATTGGTGCCCATGGCTGAGACCTTCAAGGAATACGCATACGGAGATGAGATAGAGGCGAGAGTTGCCAAGGTGAGAGAGGACGGCAAGCTGGATCTCCTCATACGCGACAAACTCTACAAGACTGTGGAGGAGGACGCCGAGGTCATACTCTATGAGCTTAGGCATAACGACGGATTTCTGCCGTACGGAGACAGGGCGGATGCTGCATTTATAGAAGAGACCTATGCCATGAGCAAGAATCAGTTCAAGCGCGCCTTAGGCCATCTATATCGCAACCGAGTAGTTGAGCTTGATCGTGAAAATGATACAGTGCGCCTTATCAAGGAGCAGACGCGCTGATATGCGCTGAACATGCACGAAGGTGACAGGCAGTCACAGACATGCATACGCATACAGGCAGCACAGACATATACAGGAAAGACATTTACATTCAATGGTTGATTACAGCGGCTTTAGACTGCACAAGATAAATAATCCGGAATACAGACATCTCAAATATCTGTTGTTTTGGCCCATATATCTTGGATCATTTGCAATATTGGAGAGAGTATGGATACACCCCTACTATCATCCCGTGCATTGTGCAGTCGATGATATGATACCCTTTTGTGAGTATTTCCTTATACCTTACTGCATATGGTTCTTGGAATTTATATTCATACAAGGGTATACGCTGCTCTACGATGTGGAGGAGTTCAAGAGGTTTATACGTTTTCTGATGGTGGGCTTCATGGGGACGATACTCATATATATGATATATCCCACCTGTCAGGAACTCCGTATAACTGAGTTTCCGCGTGATAATGTGCTGACGGACATAGTTAGGTCGCTATACAGCTTTGATACCAATACCAATGTATGCCCGAGCCTGCACGTCATAGGTGCAGTAGCCGTGCTCATATCGGTGTGGCACGCCAAGGGGCTTAACAAGACATGGATAAGGCTCGTATTTATCGTGCTGACAGTGCTTATATCGCTTTCAACGGTATTTCTTAAGCAGCATTCCTTTGTCGATGTTATAGTCGCACTGCCGGTCTGCCTCATAGCTTATTTATTTGCTTATCATTCTTCACGAGATTGTAGTAATACTTAATAATCTCCTGCCTTGTTACTATGCCTATGAAGCTGCCGTTGTCGTCTGCGACAGGGACGAAGTTCTGCTTGAGCGCAAGTCCTATCAGATCTTCCATCTTGGCGCTGACTGATATGGGCATATAATCTCTGTGCCGCTCGACCTCGGTAATACGTACATGCTCTGCCTTATGGAGATCAAGATCAAAATGATTCTTGATGCTCCACAGTAGGTCGCCCTCGCTGATGGTGCCTACATACTCGCCGTTATTGTTAAGGAGAGGTATGGTGGTATAACGTCTTGCTTCCATTTTCTCTAGAGCCTGACGTATGCTGTCGGTGTCCTCCAGATATGCGCACTCGCATTTCGGAGTCAGATAGAAAAGTATATTCATAATGGCAGTCTATATCCTTGATGTGAAATGTACATGACAATCTGGCATCAATGGGGGCAAAATATGCTTTAACCCTGATACCATGATAACATCTTTTAACAGGAAAAAATGAACAAAAAGAGACGAAAAAAATTGTCACTTTTTCCAAACGAATTGTTGATATTTCTATAATATAGGAGTAAATTATAGATGTATTTGTGCACATTGTTGTGCATTTCGATGATAGTGCCTCAAGGTTGAGGCTGTTCGACAATAGATACAGGAGACAGATATGATATCGACTCAGATTATTCAGAGTATGGTAAACGATACCGTTGCCATCACGGGAGTAGGCGCAGCTATATTTGAGCGCGGAGGACATATTATCGCCTCAAGAGGAGACGGCATGGACGACCTTGCCGAGATGCGCATGGACGCATTCCTGCGCAGTCCGGATCATGACAGAGAGGTCGGTCCCTTCTACTTCGAGAAGGCAGATGTGATAGGCGGCGATACCGTATATGCGGCAGCAGTAAGGCTGAACTCTGAGAATGCGCGCATGACGGCTAAGCTCTTGGCCGCGCAGATTAGGAACCTGCTCACCGCGCAGAAGGAGAGGATAGACAAGGATGATTTTGTCAAGAATCTCATATTGGACAATCTCCTGCAGATAGATATTTTCAATCGTTCAAGGAAGCTTGGACTTGATTACAAGGCGCCCCGCGTGGTCTATGTCATAGAGTGCGTAGGCAGGGAGGCCGTATACGAGAGCGTGCGTGCGCTGCCCTTCTTCGGAGAGGGAGACTTCATGACCGGCGTAGACGAAGGCAGTCAGATAGTGGTGCACGAGGTTCGCAACCCTGACAAGATGGCAGCCGAGCTCAAGAAGGGCGCTGAGGATATACTCAAGGCTATCACCAGACTCGGCATAGATGCGCATGTAGGCTACGGCTCAGTAATCTACGATCTCAAGGACGTATCCTTATCATATAAGGAGGCGAGACTTGCGCATGATGTCCGCAAGATATTCTACGAGGATTCGAGAGTTATCTCGTATGACAAGCTCGGTATAGCGAGACTTATATACCAGCTCCCGATAAATCTCTGCCAGATGTTTATCAACGAGATATTTGGCGGTAGGAATTTTGATGAGTTCGACGAGGAGACCATCACTACCATCACCAAGTTCTTCGAGAACAACCTCAATGTATCAGAGACCTCGAGACAGCTCTTCATACACCGCAATACGCTTGTATACAGGCTCGACAAGCTCCAGAAGACTGTAGGACTTGACCTTAGAGTATTTGAGGATGCCATAACATTTAAGATAGCGCTCATGGTAGTCAAGTATATAGATTACATGGACAGATTAGACTATTGATAGATAATAGATGATATATGATCGAATTTAGGAACGTCGGCAAAACCTACGAGACGGGCAGCCGTGCCCTCAAGAACATAACTCTCCGCATCAAGGACGGGGAGTTTGTGTTTGTCGTGGGTCGCTCAGGCTCCGGCAAATCCACGCTTATCAAGCTCATCACGAGAGAACTCAAGGCAAGTGAGGGCAGCATCATAGTAAACGGCAGGGAGTTAAACCGGCTTAAGACAAGGGATATTCCCAAGTACAGGCGCGATCTCGGCATTATCTTTCAGGATTTCAGACTCTTAAATGACAGAAATGTCTACGAGAATATAGCCTTCGCTCAGCGTGTCATAGGCACTCCGGTAGGCAGAATAAGGGAGAATGTCCCTGAGATACTTAAGCTTACAGGTCTCTCCGCCAAGTACAAAAATATGCCTAACCAGCTATCCGGAGGCGAGCAGCAGAGAGTAGCCATAGCGAGGGCGCTCATCAACAAACCCTCGGTCATATTGGCAGACGAGCCGACAGGTAACCTTGACGAGAAGAACTCAGAGGAGATAATGAAGCTCCTCTATGAGATAAATTCTCTGGGCACTACGGTCATAGTTATAACACATTCAAGAGATATAGTTGCATCGTCCGGTAAGCGCGTTATAGCCATGAATAAGGGCAGCGTGATATCAGACAGCGGAAGCTCCATGGGACCTGTCATAGACAGCGTACCATGGGAGGAAAACTATAGGGAGGGCATCAGCTTATGAGCACCTTCTTGTACTGTGTCGGCAGTGGACTGCGCAACCTAAGGAAGAACATGCTGTTTTCGGTTGCTTCATCTGCGACCATAGCGGCATGTATATTTTTGTTCTGCCTCTTCTTCTCCGTATTTGCAAACGTCAGGAATATAGCCTATCAGGCAGAGACCACCATAGGCATCAGCGTATTTTTTAACGAGGGAGTATCCGAGGAGGAAAAGAATGCCTTTCGCGATCAGGTGATGGCGCACGGAGGCATAAAGGAGATTACATATAAGTCAGCCGAGGAGGCGTGGGAGAGCTTCAAGGAGGACTATTTCGGTGATAATGCTGAGGAGCTTGCAGCCGCATTTGCAGACGACAATCCGCTCGCCGAGAGTGACAGCTTCGAGATATTTATGAACAACATAGAGGATCAGCAGGCAGAGGTTGAATATATCAAGAGCTTCGATATCGTCCGTGAGGTTAATTATGCCCATTCGGTAGTCGATGCACTCAATCGTCTCAATCGCGTGCTGCTCATGGTATCGGCAGTCATGATAGGCATACTTTTTGCCATATCCGTATTCCTCATCAGCAACACCATCAATTTGGCGGCGCATTTTCGTAAGAGGGAAAACGAGATAATGCGGCTTATTGGAGCCACCAATGGTATGATACGTGCTCCCTTTGTGGTTGAGGGCACATTTATAGGACTTATAGGTACGATTATACCCTTGGTGCTGACCTTCTTTATCTATAAAAATGCGGAAGGCTATCTGTCGGAGCGGCTTGGTGCTTCTGGCACGCTTAGTGCGCTTAAGGACATCGTGAGCCTGCTTCCATTTAACGAGGTTTTTCCGACTATGCTTATCGTTGGAGCCGTGCTTGGCGTAGGCACAGGCTTTGTCGTATCCTTTGTGACCATACGTAAGCACTTGAGAGTGTAAGCCGCCGATGATACGGAAAATAAGACAACATAACAGGATATTCTTGACGGGGGTGCTCATTATATCGGCAGCCCTCATTTTGATAAGCGGCACTTATACCGCGGGAAATGCCTATGCGGCCTACGGCGATGAGGAGATAAGCGCCTCCAAGCAGAAGATAAAGGACAACAAGGCCAAATTGGACGAGCTCAAGAGTCAGAGTGAAAATGTAGACGCCAAGATTGACGAGCTCAATAAGCTCAAGGCAGATGCGGCAAACTATATAACCCAGCTTGACGCCGAGCTTGCGGCACAGCAGGAGAAAATAGATGCTCTCAATGCAGAAGTGACAGCCTTAGAGGGCAGCATTGCAGTCACAACGACGGAGCTTGAAGAAGCCAAGGCAGAGGAAGAGACACAGTACGCCTCGATGAAGACCCGCATTAAGTTCATGTACGAGCATAATAATGACAGTATATTGGACGTATTCGTGGGTGCGGCAAGCTTCTCAGATATCATCAACAAGGTCGAGTATATCAGGAGCGTATCCGAATACGACAGGCGCAAGCTTGACGAGTACGTGACGCTTAAGGAGGCCGCAGAGGCTAAGAAGGAGGAATTGGAGAGCGAGAAGGAGGTCTTGGAACAGACCAAGGCTGAGGCTGAAAATAAGAAGAGCTCCATAGAGAAGCTACAGACCCAGAAGACCAATGAGCTCAACGCATATAATTCCAAGATAGCTGCAGGCGAGGCAGAGCTTAAAGATATGCAGGCGGATATGGCAGGCATACAGAAGGCGATACAGGCGGAGGAAAATAATATTGCAGCCATAGAAGCCAAGATACGCGAGCAGGAGGAAGAGGCGAGACGTAAGGCTGAGGCAAACGGAGAGAGCTTTACTCCGCTCAGCGCAGGCGATATAAGCTTCACCTGGCCCTGTCCGTCCTCGAGTCGCATCACCTCGGGCTTTGGCGACCGCAGCTCGCCGACTGAGGGAGCATCGACCAATCACAAGGGCATAGACATAGGAGCCTCAGAGGGCTCGGCTGTTGTTGCCGCAGCAGGCGGAACAGTGGTAATATCGACATATTCGGCGTCTGCCGGCAATTATATAATGATAAGTCACGGAGGCGGAGTATATACGGTATACATGCACCTGTCGTCGATAGGAGTATCAAACGGCGAGAGCGTGACGAGGGGCAGCACCATAGGCACGGTAGGCTCTACGGGCTATTCCACCGGACCGCATTTGCATTTTGGTATACGTATTAACGGCAGCTACGTCAATCCGTCCAGCTATGTGGCGCCGTGAGTGTGCAAGGCGTGCCGAGAGAAGAATAAATGGGACTTAGTAAATTAAGAGATAAATACGGATGAATACGGAAGAAATGAAAGACAATATAGATGCGTCCGTGAGACCGGAGAACCACGCGGATGAGGATAATCTTACTAACGCAGGAGATGATACGCCGCATGACGCTGACAGCGAGCAGGATGCTGCTTGCAAGATAGAGACGCAGCGCGAGACCAAGCGTAAGCCGCGAGGAAGATTTACTTTTCTGAAGGGTGTAGCACTCGGCGTAGTGTTAAGTCTTGTTGCAGGCTTGTTAT
>CAVHZK010000045.1:0-7921 GCA_963640215.1 bacterium
GATTTGTCAGGTGTGAAAGCCTTGAAAATGCCAACAACAAGGTTTTACACAATATGGAATACCGACGACGGACAAGACAGAACTGTAGCAGGAGCTGTGAAACCGGAAATGGAAGTCGGAAGTAAGGATATTCCTGAAAATTTTCTAAGTGCAAAGCATTTTCATTTGACTACTGCTACTCCCGAGAAACAATTAGAGCTTATAGAATTTTTAAGAAGCAACACAAATGCAACAATATCTGCTGACACTATAGATGAATTTGCCTATCAGCCTAATTGTAAAAAGGTTTTTGATAGTATTGATATAGCCTTCATAGATAAAGAATATACGCCCTTATTGGACTGTATGGCTAAAACAAAGATTATTAAACATGGCAAGGAAGGCTGTTCATATTACTCAAAGGATAAAAGCTTCACAATACATTCACAGGTAATAGACAATGTAGTAGACAAAACCGGAGCAGGCGATTGCTTAAATGGCGTGTTTCTTAGTCTCCTTATAAATGGAGAAAGTGAAGAAGCTGCATTAAGTACAGCAGTAGCTACAGCAACAGAATCTATTAAGCAGCATGGAATATTAGGATTAAGGATACCTAATCAAGATCGAAAAATGCTGTGACAGATGTAAGGATGATATGTACGGAAGCCATACCGGCAGCATATAGCGGCAACTCATCCGAAAACACTTGAATAAAGCACACAGATATGCTATGTTAGGCAAATCAATTTATCCCGTTGAAGTGTTAGGAATCCTTACGGAGACCGAACACAGAGGGCGCTTTGGAGAACTCCATTAAGTTGGATGCCGAAGGTGCAAGGCACTGTACCACTGTACATGCCGAATCTCTCAGGCAAAAGAACGAAGCTGCGTGTCTATTATTATTTTATTAGGCTTTCTCCAAGGTATATTTTTTAGTTATTGTAGGGCAAAGGTGTCAGAGCTTGGACGCAAGAGACCTTTTGACCACAAATCATTTTATCAAGGGGGAGCTTATATGTTGTTATCTATCGTCCAGACTATCAATTCATATCTGTCTGACTACGTACTCATTATCCTGCTCATAGGCGTAGGCCTGTGGTATACGATCAAGACCGGCTTTGTGCAGGTTAGGTATTTCGGCTACGGCATGAAGAAGACCTTCGGCGAGCTCAGTCTCTTCGGAGAGAAGCACGAGGCGGGCATGTCATCCTTTCAGGCGCTTGCTACTGCCATAGCGGCACAGGTCGGCACCGGCAATATCGTCGGAGCGAGCGGTGCGATACTTACCGGAGGCCCCGGCGCTATATTCTGGATGTGGATTATCGCATTCTTCGGCATGGCGACCATCTATGCCGAGGCTACCCTGGCTCAGGTCACGAGAGTCATCAGACCTGACGGAAGCGTACACGGAGGACCGGTATACTACATCACTACGGCATTCAAGGGCAGCTTTGGCAAGTTCCTTGCACATTTCTTTGCGATAGCCATCATACTTGCACTGGGATTTTTCGGCTGTATGGTGCAGTCCAACTCCATCGGAGCCACCATCAGCAACGCCTTCGGCATACCCTCGTGGGTAGTCGGCATAGCTCTCGTGATATTCTGCGCAGTCATATTCTTAGGCGGTGTCAAGACACTTGCTTCGGTAACAGAGAAACTCGTGCCGTTCATGGCACTCATATTTATCCTGGGCGGTCTCGCAGTACTCATTATGCGCATAAGGTATATACCGGAAACCTTCGGCATGATATTTAAGTATGCGTTTGAGCCGCAGGCCATCATCGGCGGAGGCTTCGGACATGCACTCAAGACCGCCGTCAGTCAGGGTGCCAAGAGAGGACTTTTCTCCAATGAGGCAGGTATGGGTTCCACGCCTCATGCACATGCACTTGCCAATGTATCCTGCCCGCACGAGCAGGGCGTTGTAGCTATGATAGGCGTATTTATAGATACATTTATAGTACTTACTCTGAACGCCTTGGTCATTATCTCAACTCTCTATACGAGTGATGGTATTATTGCAAATGGAGTTATCCCCGACGGCATCGGCAAGGCCAATCTCGCACAGACTGCCTTCGGCACTGTATTCGGAGAGCAGTTCGGCGCTGTGTTCGTCGCAATATGCTTGTTTTTCTTTGCATTTTCGACTATACTCGGCTGGAATCTTTTCGGAAAGATCAATGTCATCTGGCTGTTTGGCGACAAGGCGAAGTATGCGTATACGGTTATAGCGCTTATATTCATTTTCCTTGGTACTCTTGCGGAAAATGACCTTGTCTGGGAGTTGTCGGATATGTTCAACCAGCTCATGGTGCTTCCGAATGCCATCGCACTGTTCGCTATGACGGCAGTAGTCGTAAAGAGCGTGCAGAGCGTAAGAGGGGCAAAGAAAGACTAAGCGGCGCAAAGCAGCTGACTTGACGAGATGCTTTGAACATTCAAAGGCACTATTATGACGATTGCGGCAGGAGATGATTTTGCCGCAATCGTTAATGTCATTTATAAGCTTGTATCTAGGAGGTTTGCGACATGGAGACAGACAAGACTGCGACGCAGGGCGGCACCGTCAGGAAAACGTCAGGTAACAAGGCGCACAGCTTGGTTATGGCTGGTATGCTCTCGGCGGTTGCATTTATATTGATGTATATTGATTTCCCTATACCTCTGCTGATGCCGTCCTTCATCAAGATGGACATCTCGGATCTGCCGGAGATATTGGGTGCGTTTGCATTGGGACCCGTATACGGCATAGTTATAGCTCTCATCAAGAACCTGCTCATCATGGTCATCAAGGGCACGACTACTGCAGGTACTGGCGAGCTGTGCAATTTCCTTATGGGAGCCGTGTTTGCATTTACCGCAGGCATGATATACAAATACAACAAGACCAAGCGCGGCGCACTCACCGCAGCGCTCAGCGGAGCAGTAGCTATGGCAGTACTGAGCCTGCCCATCAACTACTTTATCTCCTATCCGGCTTACGTCAAGTTCTATGGTCTGCCGCTTGAGGCGATAATAGGCATGTATCAGGCGATACTCCCGAGTGCGGACAGCCTGCTCAAGTGCCTCGTTATATTCAACATGCCGTTCACTCTGGTGAAGGGACTTATAGATGTCGCGCTGTGCTTCGTGATATATAAGCCACTCTCGCCAATACTGCACGGCAGGCTGTTATGAATGATCAAAGGTACATGAGGGAGAGGGCGATACTGCCACTGGTGTTGTCCATGTCGATACCCATGGTGCTCTCTATGGCTGTAAATGCGGCCTACAATATAGTAGACAGCTATTTTGTAGCCAAGATAAACGAGGACGCTATGACTGCGCTCTCCTTGGTTTATCCCGTGCAGAATCTAAGCGGTGCGATAGCGGTAGGCTTCGGAGTCGGTTCCTGCGCTGCGATATCGTTTTTCCTCGGCGCGGAGAGATGGGAGGACGCGACCGCAGCGACCAATCTCGGATATACGGTATCCTTCCTGCACGGAGTGATATTTGCGATATGCGGCATAATCTGCATCAAGCCGTTTCTGGCGTTATTTACAGACTCGGAGCAGCTCATTGAATACGGCTGCGAATACGCATATATCATACTTTTGTTCGCACCTGCCAATCATGTCGCCATGCACGCGGAGAAGGTGCTGCAGGCGGCTGGACGCATGACAGAGACCATGTTCGGCATGATAGTTGCGTGCGGATTTAACATTATCATGGATCCGCTGATGATATTCGGCATAGGTCCGTTCCCCGTCATGGGCATACAGGGAGCAGCACTTGCGACAGGATTGGCACAGGTTATAGCGTGCATGTTCTATGCTGGATTCGGCATAATTAAGCCGCTGCCGGTGGATACGCGCTTAAGAGACTGTATTGACCCGTCGCTCCTCATCAGGGACATCGGCAGCAGCGCGTCTATAGTTAAGCGCATATACGGAGTAGGTATACCAGCTACACTAAATCTTGCACTGCCGTCCTTCCTTATATCGGTGCTGAATGCGATACTTGCCGGATTTACCGGCAGCTGTGTATTAGTGCTCGGCGCTTACTACAAGCTGCAGACCTTCCTCTACCTCAGTGCAAACGGCATCATTCAGGGCATACGCCCCATAGTCGGATACAATTACGGCGCAGGCGAATACGGACGTGTGCGCAAGACTCAATATGTCACCTTTGTGATCTGTGTCATAATCATGGCTGTCGGAACGGCGCTCTGTGTTATTATACCGGATAAGCTGATAGGCTTGTTTACTGAAAATGCGGCAACCATAGTAGAAGGCGCGGCGGCGCTGCGTATCATCTGCGCGGGCTTCATGCTGTCCGCCGTCTCCGTGACCATATCCGGAGTGTTAGAGGGCATAGGACAGGGCAGCAAGTCGCTCATCATATCGCTATGCAGATATATAGTAGTCATACTGCCGGTCGCATTTATATTATCCAGGTTTATGGGAGCAAACGGCGTGTGGCACGCTTTCTGGATCACGGAGCTTGTGACGGCAGTGATAGCATTTAAGCTGAGACCGATAAAAAGTGGGCATGAATTGGAAATGTAAAATCCTTGCATTTATAGCTGTACATGGTACTATGATACATGGTCAGGAGACCGTGGGATGCGCAGTGGTTTTGCTGTGCTTATGGGTATAAGCTGTCGGAAAATGCAGTAGGCAGCAACATTTACAGGAAGGATAAACGATATGGCAGCATGGAGCAATGAAACAGAGCTTTTCGCTATGATGAAGGAGAAGCTGTACACACCTGTTGTGGGAGATATACTTGACGGTTTGGGATATGTGCATCAATTTCTGCCGGCTGACATACGCCCGCTTAAGCCCGAGATGAAGCTTGCAGGCAAGGCTATGCCGGTACTGATGATAGATGTATTCGGACCGCAGGACAAGCCCTTCGGTCTGCTTACCGAGGCGCTCGACCAATTAGAGGAAAATGAGATATACCTTGCGACCGGCGGCATCGGACGCTGTGCTTACTGGGGAGAGCTGCTTACCGCTACTGCACGTACACGCAAGGCAGCAGGCGCCGTAGTAAACGGATATCACCGTGACACGCCTCAGGTATTGGCACAGAACTGGCCTGTATTCTCCAAGGGATGCTGGGCGCAGGATTCCTCAGTGCGCACACAGGTAGTCAACTTCCGCTGCCCCATCGAGATAGGACAGGTAACTATACACCCCGGCGACCTTGTATTTGGCGATGTCGACGGAGTTCTCATCATACCCCACGAGGTATCGGACGAGGTATTAGAGAAAGCACTTGAGAAGGCGGCAGGCGAGAAGAAGGTACGTGCAGCCATCGAAGGCGGCATGACCGCCACTGAAGCCTTCAGAGTGTTCGGAATCCTGTGATACCAAGGGGATAAAGTGCATGGATTCTGGCAAGCTTGCTTGCAACAGAATCCATATGTTTTTGTAAGATTGCGAGAGCGCGACAGCGCGGAGCAATCTGGTATCACACATAGTAACGTAACAAGGCATCAAAAAGCTGCTGGCAAGCTTGCTTGCAACAGAATCCATGCACTTTATCCCCGTACCAGTCGGCGCTTCACCTTGCTTTTTCGTGACAATCTGGCATATCTGAACCTGCTTTTTCGTGCGAATTGAGCGCAATCCAACCTGCTTTTTCGTGATAAATTTGCACTTTCGAGCTTGCTTTTTCGTGACAATCTGGTGTATCCGAGCTTGCTTTTCGTTAAGCAGGTAGTTTTAACCGCGGCTCTTGCTGCCCTTCCTCAGATATCGCACGCAGAGTCCTATAACCACACCTGCAAATGCCGGACAGAGCCAGCCAAGTCCCAGATTGAAGAACGGCAGGAAGCTCTCAGCAAGTCCTACTATAGCTCCTCCGTTAATCGCAACAAACACTGACTCAGGCAGCGCGGAGACAAAGTCACCGAGCGCAGCTATAAGCGTAAGTCCCGTGGTCCATGCGTAGACCGCTCTGTCATAATCAAAGAAACGCCCAAAGAGCGAGAGCAGTATCAGCGTGATAGCGAGCGGATACAGGAACATCAGCACCGGTACGGCGTAGCTGATGATGGCATTAAGTCCCACATTTGCAAAGAGGAAGGACACGGCACTGAAGATAACAGCCCACACGTGGTATCTGGGGCCTGACGGGAATAATCCTGTAAATGTCTCCGCGCAGCTCGTGATAAGTCCGACTGAGGTCTTGAGGCAGGCGAGAGTGACTGTTGCAGCAAGCACGAAGAATCCTGCATATCCGAGATAGTGCTGCGCAATCTGCGCGAGAGCTATGCCTCCGTTGGCGCTCGTCTCGAACAAGCCGCGGCTCTGTACACCGATAATGGTCACGGCGATATATATCACAGCCATCAGCAGGCAGCTGAATATGCCGGCCTTGACTGTGCTCGATGCCACAGCATCAGGCTCGCTGACGCCGAGACCCTTGATAACCTGCACCACCACGATACCGAAGGCAAGGCTCGCCAGGGCATCCATGGTGTTGTATCCCTCAAGGAAGCCTGTGAAGAAGGCCTGAGTCGCATAAGAGTCCTCCGGCACCACATCTGCAATTGCAGCGCTCGGATTAAGCATAGCTACAACTACCAATATGCCCAAGAACACAAGGAAACAGGGGTTCAGCACCTTGCCGACCCATACCAATATCTTGCCGGGGCGCAGTGAGAAGAAAAGCGCTGCAGCAAAGAATGCAAATGAAAATGCGAACAGCCAGAGCTGCAGATTGCCGCCCTCCGGCAGTATATTTTCCAGACCTACAGTAAAAGAAGTCGTTGCACAACGCGGTATCGCAAAGAAAGGTCCTATAGTCAAGTAGAGCGCGCAGGTAAAGAACATCGAATACGGACGTCCCACACGGCTGCCCAATTCATACAGACCGCTCGAACGGCTGATACCAAGAGCCGCTACGCCCAGCAGCGGCAGACCGACGCCTGTGACCAGGAAACCCACCACTGCAGGCCATACATTTGCACCTGCCATCTGTCCCATGTGTACTGGAAAGATGAGGTTGCCCGCGCCAAAGAACATGCCAAAGAGCATACTGGCGATGTATATGTACTCACGTCTGTTTAGCTTATGCTGCATCTTGATCCTCCTGTCCAACGCAATTCATCAAGGTCTCGCGATGTTTTGCCCTACATTATACACGATTTTTCGGACTTGTGGCTCACAATCATTAAAATGCACCGCGCATAAGCTAAGATGCGTCATGCTCTACCTTGAACTGCGTCATTCTTTGCAAGAAGATACACGCAATATTGATTCATGCTTATTCCCTCTCTCTGTGAATGCTCAGCCAATGATTTATGCAGGCTCCGCGGTATTCTCAACTTAAACTGCCCCGAATAAGCTTCTAAGCTATCGGGCTCGGGGATGTCTATTCCATCGCTCAATGCAGCTTCTAACCATGCCTTCTTGGCGTCCAGGGCGTTAGCCGCTGCGCTTTCTAAGGTTTTGCCGCAGGTAATGCATCCGGGCAAATCGGGAAAAGAAGCGACATAACCACCCTCGGTTTTATCTTCAATCAGTTCCAGACGATAAGGCAGCAGCATATAGTTATCTAAGGTCTTTGCCATTTCCATCCTCACTTTCCACAATCATCCTAACCATTTCCACATACACTCTCTTGATAGGTTCATGTTTTGGGATTGTTATAGGCATACATCCGGCTTTTCGAAATGTATAATGGCTGCTTCCGCTTCTGGGAGCAGCCATGCTGTAGCCGTAACCCTCCAACACCTTGCGCAACTCGTCGAACCTAAGATCCTTGGATAATAGATGTATGCGTTGCAATAGTTTGTCCCATTTAGACATAAAAGCACCTCGTATAAAAATTATATATGGTATCGCATGTGGTGTCAATTGCGCGGATGCGGCATGCTGGAGTTAGGAATAAGAAAGATTGTTAAAAAAATAATTATTGGGGAAAAATGTATAGTTTAGTATCCAGTCAA
>CAVHZK010000046.1:0-10211 GCA_963640215.1 bacterium
AGTAATATGTTCTGAAAACATCATATTTTCTGTTTTTTGTTTTAAGCATATCTGTTCTCCCATTAAAAACTATTTGCTTTTTTGAAATAGATATGCCAAAATAGAGAACACGACAAGTCGGTATCTTGGCATATCCGGCGAGCCATAGAGCATTTCATCGGTTGTTGCTTCAACTTATGAAGTGCTTTTTTTCTTTTTAACAATCAATTTACAGCCCCCCCTTTCAAAGCATCCTACGTTTCTCAGCAAAGGCTTTTGAAACGTGATAAGTGTTTATAATTGATGATTCCATCATGCCCTCCGATTCTTTAAATGGTATCATTGTTTCCGCACAGAGTGCCTTCGCCTGCCACTCCACGCTGCAATATGCCGGTAATTCATTGTCAGCAAAGCTACACTCAACTATTGGCTTAAATCCAATGTCAAACAGAAAAACATGACAAATCTCATGGCAAATGAACCCCAGAAAGGCTCCAACCTGTCTATCATAAGCTCCAACATATACTGACTCCTTGATCTCGATGGTATATCCACCTTGGTCATTAAGGACGCATCTAGCCATTGTCTTAGTAGGCATCTTGTCGTCATCAACAATTTCGTAATTGCTTTTTTTGAAAATGTCACTTATTTTGTCTAATGTTTCAAGTACCGGAAATGGACCCGTAAGCGGCACATCAAAAATCTCCCGTAGAATCTTAGCGTAACGTCTCAAATCCTCTCTGCTTATTGGATTAGTTCTGTAATCCATCAGTCTTTTTTTACCTCCTTGTGGCTTAGAAGCTCAAGAATCTTGAGAGCTGTTTCATCATCCATATCATCAAATGAACGCGCAAATTGCAATGCAGCTCTTCTCTGCTGTATCCCGGCATTCTCCATAGAGATTTTGTATTGGGTTCTTGACTCGTCTATTGCTTGTGCAAGCATACTCTGCTCAGCTGATGTTAGATTGTAGTGACTAATCAGCTTATCTGCCCAATCGGACGGAACATTTTTTTTGCCGTTCTCAACCGCAGATAAGAACGGAATCCTCACATTTAGAACCTTAGCCATGTCACCCATTACCTCATGGCGTTTGATTCTTAATATGCGGACAAATTCTCCGAAACTGGTATATGCCATAATAACACCGCCTTTCCGTTGTTTATAATACCATTAATTAACCTTAAAATCAATTTATTTTTTTAACCTTATTTTGGTTAGAAGTGTGAACAGCTGGTCAATAATAGAAATATAAATGATTAGAGCAATGCTTCATCGTGAATAATGATTGATGTTTCTCATTAAATATTAGATTCAGCAAGATTCCTTATACTGGAATAAAAAGGGCTGCTGCACTACTGATTTCCTATCAGTTGTGCAGCAGCCGCTTCATGTCATATCGTTTTTAGATTTTAGTGTTCTGCATCGCATCAGCCGGGTCCGTTGGTGCTGGCGCCGGGTCCTGATGACGAGCCTGTCGATATGGAGCCGGGTCCATCGGTGGATATGATGGGCGTGCTGGAACTTGTGGAGCCGGGGCCATTGCTCGTAGTTGTACTTGAGCTCGTGCTGCCGGGACTGTTTGAGCTGCTCGGGCTTGAAGTACTGCTGCCCGAGGTGCTCGTGCTGCTGCCGGACGGCGAGCTGCTTGAGCTGCTCGTATTGCTCGACACAGGACCATCAGATATCGCCGCCGTAGTAGTCTCGCTGGTATGTCCGCCGGGGCTAAGCGTACTGCTGGAGCTTGCTGTGGTCTGGCTCGTATTGTGCCCCGGACTCACTGTACTGCCGGCTGCCGTCGTGGACGCTATAGGTCCGTCAAGCGGTTCATCGCTCTCGTCTAAATCTCCCGGCAGCATATCCTCTGTCGAGAGCTCTGTCGGCCTCGCGATCGAAGACTCTCTGATGATATTGCCGTACTCATCCGTCGGATAGATGATATTGCCGTCAGCATCTGTAGGTATCGTTATATTGCCGTCGGAATCTGTAGGATAGATATAATTGCCGTCCTCATCCACTCCGATAGTAGTACTCTTGTCCTTGGAGCTCTTTGTTGACTCCTCATCCTCCTCGGCAGGTGACTTGGTCTCGGACGTAGTCGATGAACGCTTCCTCTGTATTACGCCTCCGTCAGTAGCTACAGACTCTATAAATACGCCTTCCTTATAGCGTCCCGAATCTGCCTTTATCTTCTCTGAGATACTGATTACGGCATCACTCGGCTTGTAGTTGGTGTCGCCGAACAGGAACTCATGCAGCTTGATAACATTGGACTCCAAGGTAGTCGGCACGACGCAGTCTCCCTTACTGCCTATATTGGCATCGCCTCTTGACCACGGGAAGCCGCCGGTGTCCGCGATGTTGTACTGCGTTATGTGCTGCGCCATGTCTATCGCTTCGTTGAACTCTATATTGGTGGCAACCTGTGGGAAGCAGACTACCATGATATTGTTGAGCACCGAGAAGCCTGCCTTCTTGGCCTTGGCAAATGCAGCCTTGAGTATGTTTCTCTGTCTCTCCGTGCGGGCAAAGTCATTGTCCATGTAGCGCAGACGTCCGTAGGCAACCGCCTGCACACCGTCAAGATGCTGCTCTCCTGTACTCGTGAGCTGCACCGAGCCTATCTTGGTGACCTTGACCGTCTCTGTGATATAGGCATTGATATAGTAGAGCTCTGCCTTGGATATAGGTATATTGTCTACGCCGCCGAGGATATTGATGCCCTCTGCGACTGCCTTCCAGTTAAACGCGACATAATGCTGTATATTTAGGTCGAGGTTCTTGTTGAGCGCTGCCAATGCCTGCTCCGGGCCGCCTATGGCATACGCCTGATTTATCTTGTTGTAGGAATTCTTGCTCGAGATATTGAGATAGGTATCTCTGAATACCGAGACTATCTTGATATCTCCGGTGTCCTTGTTGATGCTGACTATCATGATGACATCGGAGTTGATGCCTCGCTCGACTACACTGTCGCCGCGGCTGTCCACACCGAATACGGCTATATTCCAATATCCCTCCATCTCCTTCTTCTTTTCGACGGAGATATTGTTATTCTCGACAGCCTCAAGCCTGACCTCCGGTCTCGCTATCATATTCCATGACTTGAGTACATATCCGTATGCAAATATAGCTGCAAGTGTAAATGCCTCGACAATGACACAAGCTATAATCTTCTTAAGCTTGGATTTCTTCTTGTTCTCCTTGTCCTTGGCATACTTCTTGCCATCGACGCTGGTGTCTGCTGTATTTAATTCCTTGGGAGATCTGCGGCTGCTGCGCGTATTTGCATGAGCTGCATCTGAGGCAGCTCCTGCCTTGCCGCGGCTCTTGCTGCCTGTATCTATGCCGCCACTAAGATCCCCTGTTGCCCTGCGCTGCTGCTGACTTAGGTCAAATTCATCATGCGCTGCGGTACCTGCTACCTGCTCCTTGGGAGCTCCCGGCTTCCTTGCATTTACCTTGCGTGAAGCATTTTCCGAGAGTGCATTATCCGCAGCCGTATCAGCGCTGCCCTCAGTCTTAAAGCCCGGCATGAAGGCGGTATCATATATCCTGTCCTCCATGTCCAAGGTCTCAAATATGTCGTCTGAGGCATCAGCATGTGTGGCGTAATCATCTGCCGTGGCGTCATCGAGATAATCGACAGCCTCACCTGCAGCCTTGGCCTCGGTGCTTTCTACGTTATCAAGACCCTCTCCTACATCGAGGCTCTCAAAAATATCGTCATCAGTATGCATTCTTAAATCCCTTAAAAATGGTCTGGAACAGGATCTTGACATCCAGTCCGAAAGTCCAATTTTCAATGTAATACAGATCGAAATCTATACGTTTGCGTATGGAGGTATCACCGCGGTAGCCATTTATCTGTGCCCATCCCGTAATGCCGGGACGCACCTGATGCTTAATCATGTAGCGCGGTATCTCCTCCTTGAACTTCTCAACAAATTGAGGTCTCTCTGGTCTCGGACCCACGAGGCTCATGTCCCCCTTGAGAACATTAAAAAACTGAGGCATCTCGTCTATGTTGAAACGCCTGATAAAACGTCCCACTCCGGTCACCCTCGGATCGCCCTTGGTAGTCCAGCGTGTCAGCTCCTCCTCGGGAGTCTGCACATACATGGAACGGAATTTGTACATCTTAAAGGTCTTGTTATGCAGTCCCACTCGCTCCTGAGCATATATAACCGGCCCACGGCTCGTAAGCTTCACGGCAGCCGCAGTGATCAGCATAACTGGACTGAATATTATCAAGGCAACGACTGCTCCCAATATATCCGTTGCACGCTTGATGACAGCATTAAAGGGATTGGTGAGCGGCACGTGCCTGATATGTACTATAGGCAGTCCCTCCAGATCCTCTATATAAGGAGTCGTCGGGATAATATTATGATAATCGGGTATGAACATTGTGTGTACGCCCGATTTCTCACAGGTATTGACTATAGGCTCAAGATACATATAGTTTTGGAGCGGCAGCGTGACCACTATCTCGTCAAGCTCGTTGTGCTCTATAACATTTCTAAGATCCGAGAGATCGCCTAATACTTCTATGCCGTCAACCTTACTGTGCTTCTCCAAGGAATCCGACAATATGCCTAATATATGATATCCCCACTCGGGGTTGAGCTTGTTTTTCTCGATAAAGCCCTGTGCCGCCGCCGAATATCCGACCAAGATCATGTGCTTCTGATTGAAGCCCTTGGCGCGCAGGCGGTGAAGAGCGTTCCTCAGACAGTTACGGAATACCGTCTCCAGCACGATGTTGATTCCGAAGAATACAACTATCATCCTTGTGGAGAAGTTCCTGAGATAGGGTCCAAGTCCCGCGTGGTTTCGTCCTGCGTACAGCACGAAGGTCACGAGCATAAGCCCTATGATATTGGCCTTGCATATATTGGCAAATTCTCTGCGCCTTGACTGTATGCGCTTAGGCGTATACAGATTGAATACGCCATAGAGCAGCACATACATCGGTATGATGACTATCAGCGCCCTGAAGTATACAGCTGCCGAGAGTGCTCCCGGCGTACCATCGAGTCCGAGCTTCATCGCTATGATGAGATAGAAAGCGAGACTATAGGATGCGGCTATAACCAAAGCGTCCGACAATACATGCAGCACATTAAATTTTGACTGATTGTTTTTAATCATTAACAGCCATTATACAATACGCCAGTGCATTTTACATTTATATTTTCTTAAATTTGCTCCGGCGCTCCTTCTCCCTCAGCACGATCTCAAGCTGTTTCTCGACGTCTAACTCCAGTTTGTACGGCTCTCCCGGCTGTTCCTTAGTGAGGTCGCGCAGGGCAAAATTGGACTTACGGAGCGTCAGATTGGGATTGTAATACGGATCGCCGTGTTCAAGTATAGCGCCCCAATAATGCGCAAAGGTCGCGATCTCAGTATTAAAGCGCTGCACCTTCTCCGGCGTGTCCTCAAGTCCTCTCGACTTGGACTCATAGTGATAGAAGCACACATACGGGTCGTATATGACATACTTGCCGAGTGCTCTTACCTTCATGCAGAGGTCTATATCGTTAAATGCTACTGCAAGCTCCTCTCTAAATCCCCCCGCCGCCTTGAAGGTCTCGTGTCTTAGCATCATGCAGGCAGCCGTGACCGCGCTCAGCTCCTGAGTGCACATCATGCGGTGCATGTAGCTGTTTTCCTTTTCATGAAGTCCTACAAATGCCGCCCCCGCTATGCCGCCGAGTCCCACTATGACTCCGGCGTGCTGTATAGTATCGTCTCCGTAGAGGAGCCTTGCTCCGACCACACCTGTCTCCGGACGCTTAGACAGCGCAACCATGCGTGTGATGGACTCAGGCGCTCTCATCTCGACGTCGTTGTTGAGAAAGAGGAGATACTCTCCCTTGGCGTATTCGACTCCGAAATTATTGATAGCAGAATAATTAAACTCTCTCTCCCAGTGCACAACCCTTATCTCTATGCCGTCCTTGGTGCCGGAGCGAGCTTCAAGCTCCTTGTAATACTCAAAGGTCGCGGGGTCTGTTGAGTTATTCTCAACTACTATAAATTCAAGCCGTCTGTACTCCGAGCGCTCTATGCAGGAGCCTATACATTTCTCAAGGTCCTCTATGTGATCCTTGTTGGGTATGATGACCGAGACTAAGGGCGCCTCCGTACACAGAGTCTCGTAGATAGTATGATAATATCCGTAGGTTACGCCCTTCTCTATCGCCTTGAAGCCTATACCCACTCTGTCGTAATGTGCCGCTATGGCACGGCTTCCCGCCTCGAAGGCATAGAGCTTGGACTTGGGGTCTGAGGCTGTGGAGCCCTTATGATAGCGCCAGTGATAACATATCACCGGTATATGTACGACAGTCTCTGATACGAAACGTCCCTCTGCAAGCATCTGCCTTGAGTCCTCGCTCAATGAAGCATCCTGCGCCGGATCCTCATGTCCTCGCATAGCCTCTTCCGTGCAGCGCAGGAAGAAATCATAATCCTGTGCGCCGTCAAGCTCCTCTCTGAACCCTCCGACTTTCTCCAATAGGTCTCGGCGGACTATGCTTAAGTGGCAGATGTAATTAACCGAGCACAAGAGCTCCGGGTTATAATCCGGCTTGAAATGTGGCTCAAAGAGTGCCCTGCCGTCAAAGTCTATCTTATCCTCGTCTGTATAGATAAATTCTGCCTTGGGATGAGCGGCTATAGCCTTGACTACCTCGAACAGCGCCCACGGCGGAAGCTCGTCATCGTGATCGCAGAGCGCAATATAATCGCCTGTTGCAGCCTCAAGTCCGGCATTGGTATTGCCTGAGATACCCTTGTTTCCTCCAAGCGCTACTACCTTGAAGCGCTCAGGATCTGCCGCCGCGTACTCAGCTGCTACTCGTCTGACAGTATCATAGTCAGACTCCGAGCCATCAGCTATGACCGCCTCAAAGTGCGGATAGGTCTGAGCCTTGAAGGAATCAAGCAGCATACGCAGGTATTTCTCCGGCGTATTGTAAGCCGGCACGACTATGCTTATGAGCGGAAAATGCTCCAGGTTAAGGCCCTTCCACGCCTCCTTCTGCGCCTCTATCTCGCTATCTGAGAGCGCGGTCTTGTACTGCCACTCGGCGTAGTCAAAGTCCTCATCTATCTTGGCTATCTTGTGTATTGCCTTCTTCCAGAATGCCCTGAAACCATTCTCTCTTATGAAATCAAAGGAAACTGTCAGCGTCTCAAAATGCACGAGCGCCATCAGCTTCTCTATGCGTTTGGCCTTGATGGAATTACGCTTCTCGATGATGGCATTATTGACATGCACTCGGCGCACTGTGCCGGCATCATTCATCACAAGCCATGCATCATCGTCACGCTCAAAAGGCACCGCCACGGTAAAGCCTGACATGCGGTCTGCCCCGAACTGCTGGGCGACATCCACTCTGTCCCTCGCCACTGCCGTACATTTAAGCGCCTTCCCTGACCTGTCCGTTACGCTGTATTCTATTTTCTCGCCCTTAGACGGTATGCACCAGCCTTCTATCATCAGCACGCCGTCTCTTAGGCTCATGGAGTCAACTCTGTATCGCATGATTTTCCTGTTGTGTCTTATGTCCTTGCTCTACTTCATTATCTTTGCTATCTGCCGCAGTGCAAAGTCCTGTATGTATGAAAATGTATCCCGCAGCAGCATAAGCTCTATGATTATATAGCTCCCAATTCGCGAGAGTCTAAAGCGTGTCTTGTGCGCCTTACACTCCTTAAGCGTCCTCAAGGCCTCTGCCAATCCGCCTCTGTAATCACTGCCAAATCCCATGTGGCTAAAGAACAAACACTTAACCAACACGCCTACGAGTATCCCCGGCAGGTTGATAAGCAGCATGAGGCAGGGCATATTTTTATAATTAAGATATATATTATTCCTTGCCGCAAGGCGCACCTTGAAGGAATTGTAGCGAGAACCGCTCGTGCCGCTTCCAACGTGATACACTATCGACTCTGGCACATATACTATATCATATCCGCGCACCCTCGCTCGAAATGACACATCCAGATCCTCCAGATACGCAAAGTGCATGGGGTCAAAGTATGAGGTCTCTCCGTCCTCGAATCTTATCTCCTCCAACACGGATCGTCTGTACGCGGCAGCTCCGGCACAGGCTGAAAATACAGATGTCCTGTGCTTGAATTTGAGTCTATCGGCAGACAGCCCCACACCTCTCTGAAATGCCCAGCCCAGCAAATTATAGCCGTCTCCGGCATCGTCCAATAGCTCCGGATGATACATCTGCAGCATCTTGGGTGAGGCGGCAAATATCCTCTTATCCTTATCGGCATCAAATACCGCCGCAAGCTCCTTAAGATAATCGGCGTGCGCCTTGGTGTCGTTATTAAGCAGCACCACAAGCTCCGTGTCCGCCGCGGCTATTCCCGCATTTACAGCACCCGAGAAGCCCGTGTTGGTATCAAGCAATATGGTGCTTAGTCTGCCTCCGTGCGTCTCGCTGTTCCAAGTATGTTCAAGCTCTGCAAGATATTCCCGCGAGCCGTCGTCCGAACCATTGTCAACTATGAGCACGTCAAAGGAATCGTATGACTGCGCCTTGAGCGCCTCCATACAATCCTCCATGTACTTAAGTCCGTTGTAGTTAGGTATTATAACTGTAAATGTAGCCTTGCGCATGTTGCTATTGCTTGGGTGCTGTGCGTGTACATTTGTCTGTTGCCTATGGCAGACTCCTGCTCTGTGCACAATGAGCAGCTGCCCTCATAGGTCTATAGAGAAGTCCCTATTAGAGACGCCCGCCGCGACAACTAATATTACCTGTCGTTTCTCTCATCCTGCGTGATAAGTAGCTTGAGTGCCTCGACTGCCGTCCTTACAGCCTTGTCTGTGTCATAGACCTGCGGATCCTCTAAGCCCTTCTCGCGTCTCGTCTGATTGGCTATGACATGCAGCACGGAACCACAGCGCACGCTGCGCAGAGCCGCTGCTGTGAGCAGAGCCGCCGTCTCCATCTCAGAACAGAGGCAGCCAAGCCTCATCCACGACTGCCATTTATCTCCGACTGACGGTATGCCTGCCATAGAGGACGGATCGTGCTGACCGTAGAAGCTGTCCTTACTCTGCACGACTCCCACGGCATGTCTGTAGCCTAAGTGCTCCGCCGCCTTGTCGAGTGCCTGCACCACCTCATAAGCCGCTGTAGCTGGCCACTCTATCGGCGCATATTCCTTAGAGGTGCCCTCCATACGCACAGCTGACATGGCTATGCAGATATCATCTCCCATGATGTCCTCTCTCATGCCGCCAGCGGTTCCCACTCTTATAAAGGTATCGGCGCCGCATTTTACTAACTCTTCGAGGGCTATGGTCGCCGATGGTCCTCCTATACCGGTGGAACATATGCTTACCTTCGTACCGTCTAAGCTCCCGGTATAGGTGGTAAACTCTCTGTTGGATGCGATGAGCTTGGGCTCGTCCAGATACTCTGCGATGAGCTTGCATCTGCCCGGATCTCCCGGCAGGATGACGTATCTTCCTACCTCGCCAGGTCTAACCTGTATATGAAACTGTTCGTCGCCATGGTTATATATAAGTCCCATGCTGTTCCTGCCTTTCCTCCCTCAAGTGCACATGCTCAGATAACGCACATTGACTTTCCCTCCATACGGATGCTATACTGTCTCACGCTCTCACAAAGCTTGAGCAGGTGAGTTCGTGACCATCCTCACCTCATTAAACAAAACTACGGAGAAATAAATATGAAATCTAACATCAAGTATCTGTGTGATGCCGCCATGATCGCGGCAGTCTACACCGCTCTCAACATGCTGTTCCTGCCTGTGAGCTTCGGCGCCATACAGTGCCGCGTAAGCGAGATGCTTACAGTGCTCCCAGCTCTCCTGCCTGCTGCCATTCCCGGCGTCACCATAGGCTGTCTTATCGCCAATATCCTTGGCGGCGCAGCTCTGCCAGACATTATATTTGGGACACTCGCTACGCTTATCGCTGCCTTCCTCACTTACACACTGACTCGCCCCATGCTAAAGGAGGTCTTAAGTTCCCGCAGCGCCGGTATGGTCTTCCGTATCCTTGCGGTTCTCCCTCCGATATTTTGCAACGCCCTTATAATACCATTCGTGCTTAAATATGCCTACGGCTACGGCGATGCTCTTTATTACATGATGTTCACCGTAGGCGTAGGTGAGCTCATATCAGTGGGTGGACTTGGCAACATACTTCTCTCCGTTGCCCTGCGTATGCC
>CAVHZK010000047.1:0-1710 GCA_963640215.1 bacterium
GATCCACCAAGAACGGCAGAGACAGTAATTCCCAGCGTCTTGGTATTAAGAGATCCGACGGACAGTTTGTCCTTGCAGGCAATATCCTTTACAGACAGCGCGGAACACGTATTCATCCCGGTACCAATGTAGGCATCGGCAAGGATGATACTTTGTTTGCCAAGGTTGACGGTATCGTCAGATACGAGAGATGGGGCAAGGATCGCAAGAAGTGCTCTGTATACCCGGAGCAGGCATAAGCTGATATAAAGGTTTATTATTTATGTATGAGGAGGACTGTGTTAACATATAACATGGTCCTTTGTTATTAACGGATACCCGCATAAGCTTGCGGGTGTGTAGCTTGTTTAGCAAGCAATGAGGAAGCGACCAAGGCTTTAATATATCGGGAGTTTTATATGGCATTTGCGGATACTGCAAAGATAACAATCAAGAGCGGCAAGGGAGGCGACGGACATGTCTCCTTCCGCAGGGAGCTCTATGTCCCTAACGGCGGACCGGACGGCGGCGACGGCGGTAAGGGAGGCGACCTCATATTTGAAGTGGATAAGGGCATGACTACGCTCGGAGATTTCCGCATGAAGAGAAAATATGCCGCCGAGGATGGTGAGGAGGGCGGCGCCAAGCGCTGCCACGGCAGAAACGGCAGAGACTTAACTGTCAAGGTGCCTTACGGAACCGTTATCAAGGAGGCCAAGAGCGGCAAGGTTATTACCGATATGTCGGGAGATAACCTGCGTCAGGTAGTCCTCACGGGCGGCAAGGGAGGCTTAGGTAATATGCACTTTGCGACTTCGGTCATGCAGGCGCCTCGTTTTGCACAGCCCGGACAGAGGTGTCAGGAGTTGGAGGTCATGCTGGAGCTAAAGGTCATTGCGGACGTAGGTTTGGTTGGATTCCCTAATGTCGGAAAGTCTACGCTCATCAGTATGTCGTCAAATGCAAGACCGCAGATAGCCAATTATCATTTCACGACGCTGCAGCCGCATCTTGGAGTAGTAGAGCTCGGAGACGGAGATGAGGACAGCTTCATCATGGCGGATATCCCGGGTCTGATAGAGGGAGCCGCCGAGGGCGCGGGTCTCGGACATGATTTTCTAAGGCATATACAGCGCTGCCGCGTACTGGTGCATGTGGTTGATGCGGCGGGCACCGAGGGCAGAGACCCCTTGGACGATATAGAGAAGATTAACTCAGAGCTTGAACGCTTCGATACGGAGCTTAGCTCCAAGCCTATGATTATAGCCGCCAACAAGATAGACGCTATATATGACGGACAGGAGGATGCTCTTGCTCGCATCAGGGCAGAGTATGAGCCTAAGGGCATAAAGGTTATGCCGATATCGGCAGCTACAGGCAGCGGAGTAAGAGAGCTGCTGTACGAGATATTAAAGGTACTCAAGGAGACCAAGCGCGAGCCTATAGTCTATGACAGTGAATACGATGTCAAGGCAAGCATGGCTGAGGAGCTGCCACTCAATATCTACAAGGAATCCGGCAAGGTATATGTGGTCGAGGGACCACACATTGACCGTATGCTCGGATATACCAATCTTGATGATGAGAAGGGCTTTAAGTTCTTTCAGGATTATATGAAGGAGCAGAAGATTATAGCAGAGCTTAAGAAGCTGGGACTGCAGGAGGGCGACACTGTTCGCGTCGGAGGACTTGAGTTTGAATATTACGAGTAAACAGAGAAGTGTGCTGAAG
>CAVHZK010000047.1:1720-6283 GCA_963640215.1 bacterium
TGAAGGGCATAGCCATGACGGAAAATGCCGCATTTCAGATAGGCAGAAACGGTCTCACGGATGAATATATCGGGGCTATAGCGGAGGCATTAGAGAAGAGAGAGCTTGTCAAGATACATGTGCTTAAGAATAACGATGACGATAAGCATGAGCTTGCAAATGCGATAGCCGAGAGGACGGGCTCGATAGTTGTGCAGGTCATAGGAAATATGATAGTGCTCTTTAAGTATCAGCACGATCCCAAGAAGAGAAAGATAGAGCTGTGAATGCTTTTGAGCTTGCCAAGTGCCATTGCAGCTTTATGCGCAAGCACAGAGTCTAAAAGTGACGGATTGCAGTCTGCTTTTGTATCCGTCAACACTTTTAGTGTATAGTATTCCCATCAGAGCAGGAGAGTCAGGAGGCACTTAAGTCTGTGGAACAGGAAATCTCAATAGAGCAGCTGGCTGCCATAAGAGATAAGCTTAGAGCTAAACAGAATGCCAAGCGATACGAGCATACGCTCGGCGTGGCATATACTGCGGCATGTATGGCCTTTGCTACGGAGATACCGCCGCTTAAGGCAGAGCTTGCAGGTCTATTGCATGACTGTGCAAAATGCTATACGGCAGAGGAGCTTATAGCTATGTGCTGCCGAGATAAGGTGGAGCTAAGCGATGAGGAGCTTGCAGCACCTGCGGTGATACATGCCAAATACGGGAGTTTCGTCGCAGCGCATGAGTACGGCATAAGCGACCCAGATATATTAAATGCCATACGCTTTCATACTACCGGACGTCCGGATATGAGCACCTTGGAGAAAATCATATATGCGGCAGATTATACGGAACCGCTAAGATACAAGGCAGATAATCTCAAGGAAGCTCGCAGCCTGGCATTTACAGATCTTGATGAATGCGTATATAACATATTAGAGGCATCGGTGGAGTATCTGCGTAAGACTAACAGACCGGTAGTCTCCGATACGATGAAGGCCTATGAGTGGTACAGAAAACACAGAAAGGTAAAAAGGACAGAGCATGAACAATGAACACAGTACGGCTGAGATAGTTAAAACAGTATATAATGCACTTGCAGACAAGAAGGCGTCTGACATCAGTGTTATAGATATCAGTGCACTCTCTGTGGTTGCTGATTATTTCATCATTGCATCGGCTGATAATATCAGGCAGACAGAGGCATTGTGCGATAATGTGGAAGAGAGTTTAGGTCGCATGGGTGTGGAGCCTAAGCAGATAGAGGGTCGTCAGGCAGCTAACTGGATATTGATGGATTACAGGGATGTAATCGTGCACATTTTCGATAAGGAGAATCGTCTCTTCTATGACTTAGAGCATATCTGGAAGGACGGACGTAAAGTCGTAGACGTAAGTGAGCTGTGATGCAAAGGGCTATAATTACGAATAAGGATACTACGAAAAACACGGCAGCTCCATCAACTATGCGACCGGCTACGGCATGAATAAGTTGTTTAAGTATTATGCGTATACTAAGGAACTAAGGTAAAGGTAATATGAGTACCAAGACAAAGCAGATATTAGTAGGTGTCATAGCTGCGTTTATAGGCTATATGGTTATACACTTTGGTGTAGATGCCATATGCACATATTCTCTGACACGCGAGAAATACGCCGAGGCCGAGTACACATTGAACCAGGCTTCTGTGCGTGTGCAGGCTCTGGCTGAGGATTCGGAGTCCGAGTGGGAGTATATTGACAGTCACATGCAGCCCGCACTTAATTCGGCAGCATGGCTGATGAAGCGTTCAGGGGCCTTTAAGGATAAGCTTGAAGATACAGCTTTAGCATGGGGCTTTACCTATCTCTATATAGTTGATGCCAATGGTAAAATACTCAGCACCAATAATAACAGCACTCAAGCAAAGAGTCTAAGCGAGCTTGGGCTTGGAGCATTTACAGAGAACCTGGCACAAGCCGCCAGTGAGAGCTTCAGAGTAACCACAGATACGGGCTATTACTATATTGCTGACCTTGCTAATGGCACATATCTTGTCGGAGGCAAAGAGTCTCCGGAGTTGATTGAGTATGAGACATACAGGAAGCAGCCGTCAGTGGCTTTGTCCAAGACGCACTTAGGCGAGAACGGCTTTATAGCGGCTGTGAGACTTTCAGACGGAGTCATAGTATATAGCAAGGATGAGGCGGTAAACGGTCTTAGCTTTGATTCGGTCTGCAATAAGCAGCTTCCGGCGGCTGGCTACAACAACTGGCTTACCATCGGCGGTATTAAGTATTATGCCTGGGTCAGGGATGTTACGGCTGACGATACAGACTACAGACTTCTAGGTCTGATCAGCTACGACGAGCTATATTACAGCGATTTTGCTGCTGTTATGATTGCCAAGTCGGCATATCTTATTGCCGCGCTGCTTTTATTGCTCTACAGCCTGTTCCTAAACGATGACCTTATGAACAGCAGCATGGCTACCAATATACGCTATAGCAAGCTTAATGATAAGTATTATCTCAATCTTACCATTTTCAGGAAGCTTGCAGTCGTCGCACTGATCTCAAGTGTTGCCATACTCGGAGTAAGCTGGTATACACAGGCACTTTCAAGTGTATCAAGGCAGCGCATTACCTCTAATATCAAGCTAAATGATTACAGTGATTTCCTTGACGAAAATACAGCAGACAACAAAGAGCTGGTACAGATGTTCGAGGAGGAGTACACGGAGCACCGTGCCAAGAGCATAGCCTGGGCAATCGCACAGGATCCTTCGTTGATTAACGACGATGAGCTTACCGTGTTGGCTGGACTCAGCGGTATAAGTGCAATCAATGTTTACGACGGATATGGCAATATGGAGGCAACTACTACCTCCTATAAGGATATAGCTGTCCCGACAGATGAGGCGAATCCTTACTCGGCATTTTGGGATATAGTCAAGGGCTATAAGGATACCTTGAGCGTTCAGGCGACAGGAGAGGACAGCAGCTATTATCATATACATGAGTATATTGCCGCCAAGCGCATGGATACGGATAATGGCGGCATGGTGCAGATAGCCGTGCCGGACGACAGATTCACCGAGCTTACCGAGACTACGACGGCGGCGCATCTCATGGAATCCTTAGAGGATGATTCCTTGATGGTCCTGGACAGCGAGACAGGCAAGGTTCTCTATGCCTTTGATAATGAGATGCTGGGCAAAAATGCCGTAGATTACGGTATGGATGAGCAGGCTATAAAGGATGACTATACAGGCTGGCAGACTATAAATGGTATATATTGCTTCCTTATGAGCAGGGCGTACGACAGTATGCTGCTCTATATCGGTGCGACTACGCTGGATTTGCTTGGGAAGACCCTTATAGTGTCGGTATTTACGGCACTGATAACCTCCGTGCTCTTATTTATCACTGTGCTATTAGTCAGCATTAACGAGCGCTCAGCAATAATTGCGACGCTGTCGACCGCTAAAAAGACCTATACGCAGAAGGTTTCCTACATTGTAATTGATAATAAGGGCAGACTTACGACCACGCAGAGCGCCGATACCCGCTGGTCCGGAGACCTTGTTCCTTTCAGAGAGATGAACGCCGGACAGAAGCTTTCATACATAACTAAGGGCTGTGTAGTTATATGCTTTCTTGTTTTATTGTGCATCTACTATAGGAATATCAATAATCAGGGCTCGTTGCTCGCATTTATTGCTTCCTGCAGATGGGACTATACGGTAAACCTGTTTTCTGTATCATATGCATTGCTCTATGCGGTGAAGATATTGATTATTGCTGCCGTAGTACGCAAGCTTATTAACCTCGTGAGCCATCAGTTTGACTCAAGAGTCAAGACCGTAGGAAGGATGTTGGAGAGCTTCATCAAGTATGCAGCCGCCTTAAGCATACTCTATGAGGCACTGCTTCATTTCGGAGTGGATTCCAAGACACTTACTACAGGCACCGGACTCCTGACACTGATTATCGGACTCGGAGCCAATAATATGATAGCTGACGTGATAGCCGGTATATTCATCGTGTTTGAGGGTGATTACAGAGTAGGCGATATAGTAACTATAGATAAGTGGAGGGGTACGGTTCAGGAGATAGGCATAAGGACAACCAAGATTATAAGCCCCGGCAAGGATATCAAGATTATACGTAACTCCTACGCCTCGGGCGTCGTCAATATGACACGTCAATACTCAATAGCCTCGGTTGAGTTTAATGTTCCTGCCAATGAGGACCTTACAGAGATGGAGTCTCATATGGATGAGCTCTTAGCTGATATCAGGAGGAACATCCCCGAGCTTATGGAAGGACCGGTGTATTCCGGTGTTGTAGCCTATGCCGCCGGAGCTGCCACTGTGCGAATCAGCGGCTTCTGCAAGGAGGCCGACCGTGATGAGGTCACCAATAAGCTCAACAGAGAGCTTAAGCTCATGTTCGATAAGGCAAGAAAGAGCTGATTTAAGTGTGATAGGTGAAAAGTGTATAGCAAAGAGACCTGCGTGATATCACGCAGGTCTCTTTACTGTAATTTTGTCTTGTATTTTCGCCAAATTTTCAGAAAAAGAACACAGTCTACAGGGATATGCGC
>CAVHZK010000048.1:0-3026 GCA_963640215.1 bacterium
GTCATATACAGTGTGATGGTGCGATACACATCATCATTTGCAACCGCGCCATAGATCAGATCATGCTGTTTTCCCTGATATGTTCCCTGACGATTCGCAGCTACAAAATCAAGCCACGCTTCGTTCGGACTGTCAAATCTCAGCAAACTACATTCTCCGAATGCAACAGTTTCATCAACCGAATAAATATTTAATGTTGCTGCTCCCTCCATGCGACGCTCAGTAACTTTTTTTGCAAAATTCATCGCCTGCTCACGATTGGTGGTAGTATAAAAGCCGAACCCGAAGTCTAAATAACGATTTTGTCGGATAAGTTTCGGATGTTCTACTATAATATTGCTTCCGTGGTACAAAATCATTGCAAGCTCCCTCCCTCTTACCAACACATTCTCAAATGAGCAAACAAACATGCAAGTGCTTTTGCTGCCGACACATAGTCAAAAGGTAACGAATTGTGGCTTACTTTATGCCTGTTTCCTCGTCATTTCTCGGAACTCTCCCGCTACCATGAGTGCGGCTACGGCTGCGGCAAGTATGTCAGCTATGGGCGCAACGTAGAGTATGCCGTCCATGCCGAATATCATAGGCAGCACCACGAGCGCAGGCAGGAAGAATATTATCTGTCTCGTGAGCGATACAAACATACCCTTGCCTGACTTGCCGACTGAGGCAAAAAACTGCGAGGTCACAGGCTGTATGCAGTTCAGCCAGGTAAAAAACAGGAATATCCTGAAGAACTTTACTCCCAGAGCATAATACTCCTCGCTGCCGCTTCCAAATATACCAAGCAGTGCTCTCGGGCAGGTCTGGAATAATACAAATGACAGCACGGATATGATGCCTGCCGCCTTGAGTGCCATCATGTAAGTATGCTTAACTCTGTCATAGCGGCCTGCTCCGTAGTTGAAGCTCTCTATAGGCTGGCTGCCCTGTGCTATGCCTATGATGACCGCGAAGAATATCTGATTGACCTTCATTACTATGCCGGCCACGGCTATGGGAGTAGATTCGCCATAGGCCGAGAGCGCCCCATAGTATTTGAGCGAATTGTTGAGCACTATGGTGACTACCATCATAGCTAACTGATTAACACAGGATGCTGCACCAAGTGCCGCCGTATCCGCAACCAGCTTTAGCTCCGGTATGAAATGCTTCTTCAGTATAGGCAGAGTCTTGAAATGAGCCACATATACTATAACTATTGCTGCCGATATAGCCTGACCTATAACTGTCGCCCACGCTGCTCCTGCCATGCCCCAGCCGAATCCGAATACGAACAAAGCATCCAGCACGGTATTGATGATGGCGCCGGACAGCGAGCATACCATGGTCATATTAGGACTGCCGTCCGCTCTGATGATATGTCCCCCGCCTATCGTGAGCACAAGGAAAGGAAATCCGAGTGCCGTTATCTTGACATAGACCTCAGCATAGGGAAGCACATCCGCCGGCGAGCCGAAGCACTTAAGGAGTGGTGTCAGGAATAGCTCGCTTATCAATGCAAGCAATATGCCGCCTATAAGCAGCATTGCCGTACCGTTTCCTATGAAATACGGCGCCCTGTCATAATCCTGCCGTCCCATACTCAGGTTAAAGTTGGCTGCTGCGCCTATGCCGAACAGGAGTCCTATAGCCGTACATGACATGGATAATGGAAATGCGATATTGGTCGCAGCATTACCCAGCGGTCCTACCGCCTGTCCTATAAATATCTGATCTACTATATTGTATAGTGCGCCTACCAGCATAGCCACTATGCTCGGTACGGCAAATTTAATCATGAGCTGTGCTACCGGTGCCGTACCGAGCAGCTCGCGTCTTGCTGTATTTTCGTTGTTACTCATTAAATATCAATACTCCGTCTTTCTTTAGTCCTTCGATGCCTGCCTTAAAGAGCTCCTCTGCGCGCGCCTTATGTCCCTCAAGATACAGATACCCGAACAGCGCCTCCAGCCCCGTGGCACGTCTATAGTCTCCCACGCTCTGATGCCTTGCACTTGTCGCTGTGCTCGCATTGCGCCCGCGCTTAGATATGGCAAGCTCCTCCTCGTCTAGCATATCTGCTATCACCGCCGACATAGCCGACTGCGCGGCAGCATTTACTATAGCAGTGTTCCGCTTATGCAGTCTGTCAGGCTGCACTGAGCCGTGCTCTAACACATAGTGCCTTGCCATCAGCTCAAACACCGCATCGCCTATATAAGCCAGGGTCGCACCGCTCATCATGCGCGCTTCCACTTTATGCCCTCTCTTGTGTCCTCCAATATGATACCCATAGCAGTAAGCTGCTCCCTTATAGCGTCTGCCGCAGCAAAGTCCTTGGCCTTGCGTGCCGCCTGCCGCTTGGCTATGAGCGCCTCGACCTCGGCGTCGGCCTCCTCGGCCTTACGCTTAGAGACTACTCCGAGTACTCCGTCACACAGCTTCTCTATAACACCTTGGACATACTCTATATACCCCTTGCCTGAGTTCTCATCTGTCGAGGCGTTGGCAGTGCGTACTATCTCAAATACGGCTGTCTCCGCATTGGCAGTATTATTGTCATCCTCCATAGCTGCCTCAAAATCCCGGATAAAGCCCTCTATCTTGGCTCTGTTCGCAGTCTCCTCCGGCGTATCCGGCTTGTCTGTGGCTCTCTCAAGCAGGGCGCATAGCTTGTCTGTGCAGTTAAGTATGCGCTCGTAGCTTGCCTTGGTCTGATCCATGAGCTCGCGTGAGAAATTGAGCGGAGTCCTGTACTGGGCGCTCAATATGAATAATCTCAGCACCATAGGGTCATACTGTGCCGTAATATCGCGCACCGTGAAGAAATTGCCGAGAGACTTGGACATCTTCTCGTTGTTAATCTTGAGGAAGCCGTTGTGCATCCAATAATGGCAGAAGGGCTTGCCGCTCGCGCACTCCGACTGAGCTATCTCATTTTCATGATGGGGGAAGATGAGATCCTCGCCGCCGCAATGTATATCTATCGTGTCGCCTATGTATTTCTGGCTCATCACGGAGCACTCTATATGCCAGCCCGGCCG
>CAVHZK010000049.1:0-6408 GCA_963640215.1 bacterium
GCCTTACTCTTTCCCTTGGTCTCGGCTGTCCTGCTGCTCTTAGACGCAGCTTTCTCTCTCGCTGAGCTGGCCTTCTTAACTGTCTTGGCGCTGGTACGCTTCTCTGCCATATTATCCCCCTGTCCTTGTCTTGGTATATCCCCTTGTACTCTAAAAGTGTTGCCAAACGGCTATGCGGATTGCGAGAGCGCGTAAGCGCGCAGCAATCCGTGACTTTTAGAGTATGTGGTGCCTGCGTATACGCAGGCATGTTTTATTTACTTCAAGCCTTAGCTGCCTCAAGTGCCTTTACCAAGAGCTCCTGAGTCCTCTTGATATAATTCTCCATGCGCTCACCGCTTAGAGCCTTCTTGGCAAGCAAGGCCTCATCATAGAGCTGCTCAGCTATAAGCTTGCCGGACTCCGACGGCTCCTCGCCCTCATTCATTATACGCTGCACGAGCGCATTGTCAGCATTAAGTACGAGAGTCTGATCCTCGTCACCTAATGCACCCATATCCATGCCGTAGGCAGCATACATCTTCATCATATCCTGCATACGCCTGCCCTCCTCGGACATGGTCATCATGGACGCAAGTGCCTTGTCCTTAAGTCTCTCTAACTTAAGCTCAAGCTTGTCATTATTTAATACCTTGCGGAACAGTTTCTGAAGCTTCTCCTCGGTCTGTTTGTCTTCCTCGGTCTTCTCTCCGCCTGCTTTAAACTCATCCGTAACGTCGGCATCTATCCTTACGAAGCTTAAGTTCTCGAACTTGCTCTCCATAAATGAGATAAACGGAGTATCTATGGCGAAGTTAAGGATAACCGCATTCTTGTCAGCCTTCCTGAACATGCGGATATACTGTTCCTGCTCCTTCTCGTCGGTAACATAGTATATCTTGTCCTTGGGAGCCTCCTCTGACTTACCGTCAGAATCATTCTTGGTCAAGTCATCTGCATCTGTAGCCTTGTCCGAAGCCTCGCTCTTAGCTTGGTCGTCCGTCTTGGCATCAGGTTTATTATCTGTCTTGTCCTTAGACTCTTCGCCCTCAGCTGCCTCTGCACTCTTAACCTCGGCGCCGTCCGCATTTGCAGTAGCTTCATCTGCCTTGCCGAGATACTGCTCCTGCGTTAGGTATTTGCCGTCGATATCCTTAAAGAGTATGGCGTCCTTCATCTTGTCGCCAAACTTCACATCCTTAATGCAGCCGTACTTGATGAAGGGATTGATGTCATCCCAGTATTTCTCGTAGCTCTCCCTGTCCGTCTTGAACATGCCTGCGAGCTTGTCCGATACCTTCTTGGTGATATAATCCGATATTTTCTTGACGAAGCCGTCATTTTGCAGGGCGGAACGCGACACATTAAGCGGCAGATCCGGGCAGTCTATGACGCCCTTTAAGAGCAGCAGGTACTCCGGTATGACCTCCTTGATATTGTCCGCGATAAATACCTGATTGTTGTAGAGCTTGATGGTACCCTCGATATTATCGTAGCGCATATCTACCTTGGGGAAGTACAATATGCCCTTTAAGTTGAACGGATAATCCATATTGAGGTGTATCCAGAACAGCGGCTCCTTGTAGTCCCTAAATACCTTGCGGTAGAACTCCCTATACTGCTCCTCGGTTACCTGAGACGGATTCTGATTCCAGAGAGGATTGGTATCGTTAAGCGGCTTGGGCTCTGCCTTGGTTTCCTCAGTCTTAGCCTCTGCAGTCTCGTCCTCGGACTTGCCGTCTGACTTAGACTCTGCACAATCAGCCTTGCCCTCGGCTGCCTTCTCGGCAGCTTCCTTAGCCTTCTTGGCGGCCTCTTCAGCCTCTCTGCGCTCTCTTGCCGCATCCGTCAGGTATATCTCGACCGGCATGAAGGCGCAATACTTCTCTATGACCTCTCTTGCCTTGTACTCATTGCAAAATTGCAACTCATCCTCGCTGATATGCAGGGTAATGCTGGAACCGTGCGTGCTGCGCGTGCCCTTACTCATCTCATATTGCATACCGTCCTCTGACACCCAGAGTACAGGCTCTGCGTCCGGCAGATATGACAGAGTATCTATCGTTACCTTATCAGCGACCATGAACGCCGAATAAAATCCCAGACCGAAATGACCTATGATCTGATCCTCATTTGCCTTGTCCTTGTACTTCTGCAGGAAGTCAGCAGCTCCTGAAAATGCGATATCATTGATATACTTATCGAGCTCCTCAGCCGTCATGCCGAGTCCGTTATCCATAAAGGTGATGGTTGCATTTTCCGGATCCACGGTCACGTCTATGCGGTACTTCTCATCCTCCGGCGCCGTATATTCGCCTATAAGCGCAAGCTTCTTGAGCTTGGTGACGGCATCGCAGCCGTTGGATATAAGCTCTCTGTAGAAAATGTCATGGTCCTGATACAGCCACTTCTTGATTATAGGAAATATATTTTCGCTGTTTATGTTCAAATTGCCTTTTTTAATCTCTGACATAGTTGTATACCTTCTTTCTCTGCAATTTGAAACTATTATAGCACATTTGTTAGCACTTGCAAGTATCGAGTGCTAAATATTCCATGGCAATTCATATTATTTACTCTAAAAGTGTTGCCAAACGGCTATGCGGACTGCGTGTTTACACGCAAGGACGCGTAGACACTTGGCAACCTGCCCTGTATGAGCGATGTAGGGCGATAGCCCGAAATGCGAATACAGGCAGGATTGCGAGAGTGCGTAAGCACGCAGCAATCCGTGACTTTTAGAGTATATGGCGTTTGCAAGCAGGCATGATGGTTTACTCACTTGGTCTCATTGTAGATATCGAAGAAATTATGCACTGTAGACCCGCTCGGCTCAGAAAAATCTATCTCATCCCAGAATCGACTCATGAATTGTATCTTGTGTTCCTCTCGGTACGGATCGAGTACCTCTCTTACCGCCTCTAAGTGGATAGCCTTGGAGAGCTTGTCCTTGCGCTCTGTCGTCTCTTCCTCGGCATAGCTGTCGACACAGCATATAATATAGTACATATCCCCGACTGCAAGTATGTTGGAGACCTGTCCCTCGTCCATTGAAAATGCAGTCTGCTCTATGAGCCCCTCTGTCTCGCCGCGCATCAAGGTCAGCTCGCTTACCGGCAGCTCGTTATAACGGCTTGCCATGGAAGCAAAGCTCTCCCCGTCTATCTTGATGCGCTTAAGTATGGCCTTGGCCTTCTTGAGATCCGTCGTGCCAAGCTCCGCTATCTTGATGACCTTGACCTCCGAATCGCTTATCTCGGTATCAACTCCAGCCGTAATACTGTCCAAGACCTTTTCTGCCGTGAGATACTCCGTATACAATAATTGCACATCATCTCTGCTGCAGCCTATATATGCGAGATCCTCGCGGGTAAGACCCTCCATATATGCGTCTGTGGCACGTCTGATCCTGTCTCTCTCAGTGCTGCTCGTATATATGCCGCGCTCATCGGCAAGGAGATTGAGCAGCTTTATCTCCTCCATGAAATCCATGACGTTTTGCACGGTCTGTTTATCGAAGGTAAGCCCGTCGCTGCCATCCTTGAGTGACCATATCTTATCAGAATATGCCTGCTCGTAACGGTTCCGCTCGTTGGCTATAAATACCATGACCTGCGGCTTGGTATATTCCTCTATCATCTCGGTCTTATTCTCAAGCTCCATGCCTCGGCAGGCGTCAAGATTCAAGGCAACTGCCGCGAGCAGCACCGCTGCAAGACACTTAAGCAATATTTTATTGTGTGATATGCAATGCTTCATCAGGGATATACTATTAGGTCCACGATTAAAGCAACCGCGATGCCAAACAAAGCTCCGCATACGACCTGAGTCGGCGTATGACCTACGAGCTCTTTTAGATGCTGCTCAAATACCTCGCCCTCCCACTCGAAGGGATTCTCCTTGAGCATGGCGTTAAGTATCTGCGCCTGCTTGCCCGTCTCAAGCCTAACGTTCATGGCATCGTGCATGACTATCATCGCCAGCACCAGACTTATCGTAAATTCAAATGAATGTACGGAATATATAAATGCTGTCGACATAGCGAGTGCGCACACGGTGGAGGAATGAGAGCTTGGCATACCTCCAGAGCCTATAAGCCTCTCCGGCACAAAGCGCTTCTCTATCCACAGGGTAAGCATCGTCTTGATAAGCTGTGCTCCCGCCCATGCTATTATTACCGATACCAGTATCTGATTGTCTCCGACAAATGATTTCACTTTTTTCTTCTCTTCTTCTTTCCTTCTCTTGCGAGCTTCTTAAGCTCTGCCGCATTGTCCGATACGGCCTTGGTTATCCTCTCGCCGCCGAGCAGTCTCGCCAGCTCATCCACTGCGCCCTGCTCGTCAAGCTTGGTTATATCCGTTATATTTCTGCCGTCCTGCTCTGACTTGCTTATCACAAAATGCGTATCAGCCATCGCGGCTATCTGCGGCAGATGTGACACGCATATAACCTGATGTCTCATGCCTATGAGATCTAACTTCTCGGCAACCCTCTGAGCCGTCCGTCCGCTGATGCCTGTGTCTATCTCATCAAATATCAGGGTAGGCGTGTCATCCGTCTCTGCAAGTATGGTCTTGATCGCAAGCATTACTCTCGAGAGCTCACCGCCGGACGCCACCTCTGCAAGAGGCTTCATACTCTCGCCGGGGTTGAGAGCCGACATGAAGCATACCTCATCATATCCGTCCGCGCCTGCTGCCTTGGTCTTAAAGTCCATAGCTATCTTAGGCTTCTCAAAGCCAAGATCCTGCAGCTCGACTTCTATCGCACGACTTAAGCTGTCGGCATATTTCCTGCGCTCTGTACTGAGTGCCTTGCAGGTAGTCTCAAGTCGCTCTGTAGCTACCTTGAGTCTGTGCTCGGCTGCCGCCTTATTATCGTCATACTCTTGCATCCGGCTTAGCTCAAGCTCCTGCTTAGCTCTGTAGCTTAATATGTCCTCTATGCTCTGTCCGTATTTAAGCTCAAGTCTCCTGATTAGATCAAGCCTCGCCTCAGTCTCCTCCAGCGCGGCATCATCCACATCCAAGCCATCGGTATATGCTCTTAGGTCAGACACACAGGAGTTTATCACAGACTGCGCGTCTATGAGCTCGTCATAGGCGTCCTTTAGCTCTTCATCATAACGCAGGGCATATTCAAGCGAGGAAACAGCGCGTCCCGTGTCACAGTCCGCGAGTATGTTGCAGGCGTCTACAACAGACTCGATTATCCTGCGGGCATTATTGAGCTTCTTCGCGCGCTGAGAGAGCTCCTCCTCCTCCCCCGGTGTGAGCTCTGCCCTGTCGATTTCATCTATCTCGAAGCTAAGCAGATCTATCTGCCTTGCCCTCTCCTGCTCATCTAAGGTATACCCGGATGCCTCTTTCTCGGCTGCCTTATATTCTGCATAGGCTGCCGCATTATCAGCTAAGAGTCCGCTTAAGCTCTCTCCGGCATACTCATCAAGTATCTCAAGATGCTTACGCCTGTCAGTCAACGTATAATATTCATTCTGACCATATACATCTATCAGAAGCTCGGCTGTCTTCTTGAGTGTAGACAGAGTCACAGTTTCATCATTTATACGGCTTATGCTCTTGCCCGGCATAAGCTTGCGGCTCACTATGAGCGTACCGCTATCGTCAATATCTATGCCAAGCTCGCTAAGCTTACGTCTGCGCTCCTCATCTACGTCAAATATCAGCTCAACATAGGCATACTCCGCGCCCTGTCTGATGATATCGGCATGAGACTTTGCGCCGAGAGCAAGCATGGCGGAATCAATAATTACAGACTTACCGGTACCGGTCTCGCCCGTCAGTATATTGACGCCGCTGCCGAAAGCAACCGACGCCTTTCTTACCAAGGCTATATCCTTTACATTTAGCTCAAGCAGCATATTCTATCCCTATCCGCATCAAGCATCCACGATGTCTCTTAGCTTCTTCATCACCTCGAGACAATCGTCCACGGTACGCACTGCAACCATGATGGTATCATCGCCGGCTATGCAGCCCAAGACACCCTTGAAGGCCATGGCATCTATGGCAGTCGCAACGGCCATCGCCATACCCGTCACGGTCTTGATGACCAATATATTTTGCGCCATATCCATGGAAATGAATCCGTTCTTCAGTATATTGAGATACTTCTGCGAGAAATCCCCGTTGCCCGGCACCATCTTGTATACAGAGCGGCCGTCATTGCCCGCGACCTTGGTAAGCTTGAGCGACCTTATATCACGCGATACCGTAGCCTGAGTAACGTCATAGCCCTCGGCATTCAGCTTGGCACACAGCTCTTCCTGCGTCTCGATATCATATCTGCCTACCAATTCTATTATCTTTGCCTGTCTTCCGACCTTCATGGCTGTCACCTGCCTTCGTCTCTATACATAACGCATCCTGTCACGCAGGGTGTCTAAAAATGACGTTTCCTTAAATC
>CAVHZK010000050.1:0-6818 GCA_963640215.1 bacterium
ATTATGTATCGCAGATACCTGAGTCTTGGATGTGGCAATAGTCACAGTAGCGTCCGCATCCACCTTCTTGATCTGGCGGTATACTCTCTGCACCATGGACTCATAGCTGCCGTCCTCTCTCTTAAATATCTTTATAAACTGCTTGGAACGTATATCATTGGACAACGGCCACAGGCGCTTACCCGAGCCTCCCGAAAGTAATACGATATTCATAAGCTATACTCCATAAATGTCACTCAATATGACGGATCATTTTAATGCTACCATATAGGCACCGCACGTATCTGCCGGATGGATAAACGAGGCAGACATCATGCAAGGCGAAGACGAGCCTACTATCTCTCAGCCCTCATGGGATTGTTGAGGAAATCCTCATAGCTTAAGCGTATGCCGTCCTCAAGCTCTGTCTTATAGTGCCAGCCAAGCCGCTCCGCCTTGCTTACATCCAAGAGCTTGCGCGGAGTGCCGTTTGGCTTAGTTGTATCCCACTTAATCGCTCCGGTATAACCAACAACCTTGGCTACCAGCTCGGTCAGCTCCTTGATAGTCAGCTCCTTGCCTGTACCCGCATTTACAGTCTCATCTCCACTGTAATTATTCATCAGGAATACGCAGAGATTGGCAAGGTCATCCACATAGAGGAACTCGCGCAGCGGCGAACCATCCCCCCAGCAGGTAACCTCAGACTTACCCTCCACCTTAGCCTCATGGAAGCGCCGTATCAGCGCAGGCAGCACATGACTGTGTGTCGGATGATAATTGTCATTAGGTCCGTAGAGATTGGTCGGCATAACACTGATATAGTCAGTGCCGTACTGCTTGTTTAAGAACTCGCAGTACTTGAGACCGCTGATCTTGGCCAGGGCATAGGCCTCGTTGGTCTTCTCCAGCTCCGAGGTAAGCAGACAGTCCTCCTTCATCGGCTGCGGTGCCATACGCGGATAGATACAGCTGCTGCCTAAGAACTCCAGCTTCTTGCATCCGTTCTCCCATGCGCTGTGGATAACATTCATCTCGAGAGTCATGTTGAACCACATGAAATCCGCCAACGCGCTCTGATTGGCCACTATGCCTCCGACCTTGGCTGCAGCAAGGAAGACATACTCAGGCCTCTCTGCCGCGAAGAACTCCTCGACATCCGCCTGACGGGTGAGGTCAAGCTCCTTGTGTGTGCGGGTGATTATATTGTTATATCCCTGGCGGTTCAGCTCCCTGACGATAGCCGAGCCAACCATGCCTCTATGTCCTGCGACATAGATCTTTGCTTTTTTATCCATTTTGTTTTGCCTCAGTTTCTATGACCTATTATATACGCTCTTGCTCCTTGTGGACATCAGCGACTTATGTCTGCTTCTTTCTTCACCGACTCACTTATCTGTGACGATGAGGTCACATAGGTCACGATTATTTCACTACACCTTTCTCGAGGTATTCTTCAAGATTCAGCTTTATCTGCTCCTCAGCTCTCTCGACTGCGACCTTCTCCATATCGTGCTTGGTCATCAGCTCCACCAGCTCCTCGAAGCTCGTCTTGGTCGGATTCCAGCCAAGCTCCGTCTTGGCCTTGGTCGGGTCTCCCCAGAGATTAACCACATCAGTCGGGCGATAGAAATCAGGACTTACCTCTACTATAGTCTTGCCTGTTGCCTTGTCGATGCCTATTTCATCCATGCCGCTGCCCTGCCACTCGATCTCGATACCCGCGTGATGGAAGGCAAGCGTAGCAAACTCCCTGACACTATGCTGTACTCCGGTAGCTATAACATAATCCTCCGGTGTGTCATGCTGCAATATCAGCCACATACACTCCACATAATCCTTGGCATAGCCCCAGTCACGCAGAGAGTCCAGATTACCCAGATACAGCTTGTCCTGCTTACCCTGAGCGATACGGGCAGCTGCCAAGGTTATCTTCCTCGTGACAAAGGTCTCGCCGCGTCTCTCAGACTCATGGTTAAAGAGTATGCCCGAGCAGCAGAACATATTGTAGGCCTCGCGATATTCCTTCACTATCCAATAGCCGTACTGCTTGGCAACAGCATAAGGACTATACGGATGGAAGGGCGTAGTCTCGCGCTGCGGCACCTCCTCTACCTTACCGTAGAGCTCAGATGTAGACGCCTGATAGATGCGGCAGGTCTCGGACAGTCCTACAACGCGCACTGCCTCAAGTATACGCAGCACTCCCGTTGCCACCACATCAGCCGTATACTCAGGTACATCGAAGGATACCTGTACATGCGACTGTGCCGCCAGGTTATATATCTCATCCGGACGTATCTCTCCTATAAGCTTAACCAGCGAGATACTGTCCCCCAGATCTCCGAATTTCAGATGAAAATGCGGCGCACCCTCAAGATGCGCTATACGCTCCCTATAATCCACCGAGGAACGGCGTATCATACCGTAGACCTCGTAGCCCTTCTCCAAGAGCAGCTCCGTCAGATATGAACCATCCTGCCCGGTCACACCGGTGATAAGTGCTTTCTTTGTCATGTATCTATCTCCCCATATTATGTAGTCTTACCCATCATTTATCCATTCCGGATTATCATGTAAGGCGTTAAATGCGCTGTAGATTGATGTGTGTCTCCTGCCATATAGACGAAAAAGTCTAAAACCACGACCTTGATCAATGCTGTTATCATGCGAGTTTGTCCGCAAGCCTCATCGCAAGCTCGACCGTCAGGTCTGAATTATAATGCTGGTGTTCTCCCCATCTGCCGAGTCCATACACTTGCTTTCCCTCGCTCCACTTAAGTAGCCTGTTCATCACATCAGGCTTGTCTTTGGTATTTAGCGGATAAGCATATTTATTCACATACTTATAAAGCGGAGCGTTCTTCTCAAGATTAAGTCTTTCAACATTAGTCTCAGTCCAATACCCGGGACTCTTCTCAAGGAAATTGCTTCTTACCAATATCCTATGATAACTAAGCTTGGGATCAGGGAAATAGATCCATTGAGCCTTGGTATCCAGCATGTCTGAGAAATAACCTATCTGTACAGAACTGTGCTTAAGCCTACCCAGAGACTTTCTTATATCCTCTGGCATACCATAGAGCTTCTCAAATTCTGTCCATGGTATGGTAGTTATAATCTTATCTGCCTTATACTCTGCGCCGTCTGATGTTCTCACGACATGCTTGTCAAAATCAATACTGTACACCTGCTTGCCGTATTCTATCCTTGTCCCAAGTGCGTCTGCCATGCGCAGCCACAATTCTCCATAGCCATATTTCTTTGGATAATAAAATTCGGCGTGACCCGGCTGTGTTCCGTAGGGCTTGTGCTCCAAGCATGAACGTAGAGTCTCATCGAAGCTTACATTAGGAAGCTTATTAAGCCAATAGGTACCAAGCTGATTAAGATTATCCCCGAACATCTTGCTATTATACGGGAGCATATAATCATCTGCTATCCTCTCACCAAGCTTCCAATATATCCACTCAACAAAGTCCTCCGGCATCGCCTTGCCTGTGTTGCAGCCCGCCTGCGCTATGGATTTCAAATATTCCACCTGTGCGTCTATCCCAAGCTGCCAGATATTAGCCTCAAACGGATGGCCGATATACCCCCCTCTATTTTGCTTAAAACCGCTTGGTTGAGCCATTTTATTGGTATCAGTGCCTGCTCTGTCTTGCTCATTTACATGCACTCCACCAGCATACTCACGCGTGCAATCTGTACCAACAGCTATACGGGAGTCGCGCTTATATAGATTCCATTCATCTGCCGGCATAAACTTAAACAGAAATTCATTGACCTTAGGACGTCTTACATCCAGGAAATGCCCCCCGCCAATGTCAAGCGATGCTCCGTCGACCTCCTTAGAGCGGCACAGCCCTCCTGCCTCTGTCTCAGCCTCAAGTACTATAAAATTGTCCTGACCCTTATCAAGCAAAGAATTGGCAAATGCTAAACCTGCCGGTCCAGCTCCCAATATCAAATATCTCATATCTCGATCCACCTATAGTATGAGTTTACTCTCCCATGACATTCTTTTCATTGTTCTTAAGCTCGAATAAAATCCTAAGCGCCTCTGTAACCGACTTAAATTTAAGTCCGGATGACCCGGCGATATAGTGTATAGGCACCTCCACTGTATTGAGATTGCGGCAATAATACCTCATCTCGGTTTGATACATGTGTCCTGTCGATAGGAAATTATCAAGCCGCATATTTAACAGCACATCTCGCTGAAATGCCTCGAAGCCGCTCGTCATATCCTTTAAGCTTGTTCCCAGTACCACGTTGGAGAGGGCAGTCCCTCCTGCGCTTAATAATCTTCTGTATAGCGGATCATTTTCCAATCCGCCACCGCTCACAAAACGCGACCCCCATACGCAGTCATATCCCTCGTCAAGTTTCTCTATAAACTTAGGAATCTCGCTTGGCAGATGACTGCCGCCACCATCCATCTCTATGATCCTCTCTGCTCCGTCTGCCAACGCACATTTGAAACCATACAGATAGCAGCTTACTACGCCACGCGACTCTTTATAGAAGATGTCCTTCACACGACCGGTCTTAAGCTCGTATTCTTTAACTATAGCTTCAGTATTATCCTTGGTATATCCATCAAGCACCGGATAAACGAAGAGATTATCATACGGCAGTGACAATATCTCATCCAAAACTGCTCCCATTGTGCTCTCTTCATTTGCCACTGGCATAACAATAATAGTTTTCTTCACAACATCCCCCTTATAATAGCCAATACCCTATTGATTATATCCAACACATTTGATGTCTCTGGTATAATGACTGCCCAACCGCCTATTTTATTTAACGATGCCATATATATTAGGACTCCTGCTGCTATTGTTTTATGTGCCTCCACAAATGCGGAAAGCCTATTGATTGCTACCACTGCATTGTTGAAACCCAGGTAATACAGATACATTACTGCAAAAAAGGAATAAAATACCACAGCTATCAACCATCTGGACCAATCTGCATTTAGAGCAAACTCTGGGACAAATGTTAAATATATCAATAATGCAAATATATATATTTTTTTCTCTCTACCCTTGTCGCCGTTGTGCATCAGCATTTTCATCCAGAGTGCAATAAATAATATAACTGCCGGCATCTGTATACATACAAATATAAAACTGCGTTCCCTTATATGATTTTGAGAAAATGCCCAGATTGGCATCATACTATACCAGCTCTGAACAATATTGCCAAAATATTCATATTCAAGTGCGCCAGTATCAACATTGAGATCTGTGTGTGAACGCACATATTCTGATAATGCCTCATATGAATCAAAATTAACATTAGACGCAAATTGTAAAGCCAGAAAAGCTGCTGAAGTTATAAATAGACTTAATGCTGCCGTGTACCATCTCTTTCTGTCTTTCATGTTTGCAAAGCAATCGCACACAACCATTAAAAGCACAATCGGATAGTACAGGAATATCCCGCCTTGATATATGGCTACTCCAATAACTGATAGAAATGTTACCGCTATGTATTTGAGATATAAATGTTGCCGTAGATATATGAATGCAATAACGGCAAGTAGCATAACCAAAAGCACATATGTTTCAAGCCTTCCGTAATCATCGCTTATCCAGAGTCCAGCAGCCGACCCAGGCGAACACAGATACAGCATTGCAAGGTATATTAGGCCTTTATTGTATCTGCTTTTCTTTATCGCAACATTGATAGTAAATGACACTAGTATTATGATTGCTATTAGGCTTATCTTCAGAAACCATGATACTAACCTTGCTGACAGGAAGTTCGGACTAATTATATGCAACAGACTGCCGATAAAACCTCTTGAAATAAATCCAAGACCGTAATGCATCACATACATAGGAGCTGCCCAGCCGTTTATTGAACCTTCCAGATTATATACAAAATGCATGCAGAGAAGAATAAAGGTTAATATGCCATATCTGTTCTCTAAAATCTTATCCCTTAATGCCGTTCCGATATTTATCTTACTAGCTGCTATAATACACAGCTTAGTCCAGACAAAAGATACAGGTATCACAGTTAATGCCTTCATACAATATAATACTATCTTTGTCTGACGCGAGGCATCACTTGTATCCGGATACTTGTTTATACAGTAAACGAAGGCTGCACAGAATGCGAAGATAAGGAAAACGAGACACGCTTTCCTTATCGTTCCTATCTTGCATTTCCTTTGCCTCATATGCTGTCTATAACACAATATTGCTGTTGTGGATGCAATAGCAAATAAAATATAGGTCCTGTAGTATGTATAGATGAATTTAAGTATGTTTATTATCGCCATAAGTATTTTTTAAGTCTTTTTAATTTTCTCCAGCATCTTCTTGGCAAACTATTAACACGCTTGTACTCATTAATTAGAATTTTATCGTACGCCATATCAAACTTTAGGTCTCTTTCAACCTTGTCTACAAGATTTATTTCATGATTGAAATCCACTGATTTGCCGAATACTTCTCTCAAGTATTTAGGCATATCACCTATAGTATGCAATGCTTCCTCAATATTAAACCCGAGATTATCAATTAGATTATATTTGGGAATTATAGCTAAACCATCATTCTTCCATACGCAATAACACCACTGATAATCCCAGGTATCTATTTCACCTTTATGAACAGACTCCACGGCGTCTTCCATTTCCTGTATTCTAAATTCAGTTAGAAGATTTTCCTCTAACTTTTTCCGAACCCCATCTCTTGTCCAGTCAACTATTTCTCCATCGTACAGCTTCCATGCGCGTGCCCACGTTGCCCAGCCCCAAATCCATACGTTCTTTGAAAAAGTGTAGTCATCCTGTATGAGATAATGGTGCTGTGCAACCT
>CAVHZK010000051.1:0-4570 GCA_963640215.1 bacterium
ATGTTAGACAGGGTCAACTTTCCGCTGACCAATTCGCAGCTCTCGCAATTTTTCCTGGATAAGGAATATACGACTTATTTCACGCTGCAGAGTGTGCTTAACGACCTCGTTGACGCCAATCTCATCACTGCCAAGCAGGTGGGCAACGCGACTCATTACGAGATCACAGACGACGGCAGGCAGACTCTCGGCTTCTTTGTGACTGATATATCCGAGGCTGCTGTCGCTGATATGAATGAATACTTGGAGCAAAATAAGTTCAGTATGCGCTCCGAGGCAGGCGTCACCGCCGAATATTTCAAGTCTGATACCGATAGCTTCACTGTCCATTGCACGGCACGCGAGGGCAAGCATATTATCTTTGCCGTAGACCTCGCCGTCCCCGATGAGCAGGTAGCTAAAGCCATGTGCACTAACTGGAAGAGCTGCAGCCAGAAGCTATACTCACATGTATTTAATGCGTTAATCAACGCGGCGAAGGAAGACAGGAAGTAAGTGCCATCTGCCGTATCTCGTCCGGCGTAAATACGTATTTCTTGGAGCAGAAATGGCATTGCAGCTCGACGTCCTTGCCCTCATCTGCCATTTTCTCAAGCTCATCGCGTCCTACACTGAGCAGTGCCTTGGCTACTCTGTCTCTCGTGCAGTCGCATCGAAATGAGCAATCGAGCCTGTCGTATATCTTCAGCTCAAACTCGCCCAATACATACTCCAATATATCCTCGGGACTCATATCCTTATCGAGCATGGAGGTAATGCTGTCTATGCCCGATATGCGCTGCTCCAATCTGTCTATGATATCATCGCCTGCGCCCGGCATAAGCTGTATGATGAAGCCTCCCGCCTGTCTCACCGTGTTGTCCTTATTCATGAGCACGCCGAGGGCGACAGTTGATGGTACCTGCTCGCTGGTCGCGAAATAATAGGTCAGATCCTCGGCTATCTCGCCGGTAACGAGTATAGTCTGTCCTACATAGGGCTCCTTGAGTCCGATATCCTTGATAACAGAGAGCACGCCGAGGTCTAGCGCTCCGCCCACGTCTAACTTACCCTTGTCATTTGGCGGCAGCATCACGGATGGGTTATTGACATAGCCCTTGACATGTCCGCTGTTGTCTGCCGTAACCAAGAGACCGCCTATAGGTCCGTCGCAGTTTATCTTGATGGTGAGCAGATCCTGCTCATTCTTCATGTCGCTGCCCATCATGGCGGCACCCGTGAGGAGTCTTCCCAATGCTGCCGTAGCTATGGGTGAGGTATTGTGATGCTCTCTTGCCGCCTCTACAGTATGCTTGGTTGTTGCTGCAAATGCGCGTATCATGCCGTCTGCGGCTGTCGCGCGTACTATGTAATCTTTACTGTTGGCTGTCATATTTTCTACGTTCCTGTTTTGTTAAAGTTTACCTTATTTATGGTATTGATGTTACATTCATACGGCACTACACCTGCTTTAACAGATCAATTTCCTTGTCCGTAAGCTTCCTGTACTCGCCCGGTTCAAGCTCCGTGTCGAGGGTTATCGGTCCCATGGAAATGCGCTTAAGGAAGGTAACAGTCCTGCCCTCAGTCTTAACCATGCGCTTAATCTCATGATAACGCCCCTCGTGTATGGTTATAAGGCATGAATTGTCCGAGAGTATATCTATGCGGCAGGGCAGAGTCGGCTTGTCATCTCCTATGTCCACTCCCGCCATGATGCGCTCTGCTGACTCAGCAGCCAATCTGCCGTCAAGCTCCACATAATAGGTCTTGTCCACATGGTGCTTGGGTGAGAGGAGCCTGTGTGCCATATCACCGTCGTTACTGATAATGAGCAACCCCTCTGTGTCCTTGTCCAGCCTGCCTACCGGGAACAGATCAGAGCGTATCCTCTCGTGAATGAGCTCTGTTACGCATACTGACTTACTGCCGCGCTTATCCCTTGTCGCTGATATAACGCCCTGTGGCTTGTTGAGCATATAATACTCATAATCTGCATATTGTACAGTTTCGCCTGCTATAGTGACGAGATCCACGCCCTCATCTATCTTGGCTGCCGCATCCTTGACGGCGATGCCGTTTACGCATACCTCTCCGCGCGCTATAAGTTTCTTCACCTCGCTGCGGGTACCGTGCCCCGCCTCACTCAAGTATTTATCAAGTCTCATCTATCTGCTATCTGTCCCATTTCATACTATCTGCTGTCTGTCGTCAAAAGTCTGCACTCATGGCTGCATCCTGACGGAAACCTCGCCTGACGAAAGTACTATCTGTCTGCCGTCCTCCTCAACCTCGAGTCCGCCGCTGTCGTTAATCGTGATAACTCTGCCGCTGTGTTTACCGTGATCATCCTCCCAGCTGATTAGTCGACCTTTAAGTATCGAGCGTTCCCTGTACGTGTACATGAAGCTTATATCCCCTTGCACAGCAGCATATATCCTCCGCGTCACCTGCTCGGCTATGCTTAGAGTCAGCTCCTCCTTGCTGCTCTTAAGTCCTGTGAGCGATGCTGCTACCTCCTGCACTTCCTTGGGGAGTGAGCTGATATCAGTGTCAATATTTATGCCTATGCCTACTATGACATACTCTACTTTAACGCCGTTCCCATCAAATACTGCCTCTGTCAGTATGCCGCAGACCTTGCCACCGTCAAGATAGAGGTCGTTCACCCATTTGATGCCGAGAGTCTTGCTGCCTGCCGTCTCGAGGGCCTCAAGTGTGCCTACTGCAGCAGCCGGAGTGATGAGCATACAACGCTCCGGAGGCTTGCTAAGTCTAAGTATGAGAGTCATATATATGCTGCCGCCCTCAGGTGAGGCGAAGCTCTTGCCGCATCTGCCGCGTCCCGCACTCTGCCTGTCAGCGCTGATGAGCATACAGTCCGGCAGCTTGGTACCCTCCTGCCTGTGCTGTTCAATCAGCCGCTTGGCGTAGTTATTGGTTGAGTCAATCTCGCGTAAGCGTATGTTATTTGTGTTATAATCTAAACTTTCTGCCATTTGCCAGTGTTTTTATTTCATGCTAGATATATTTGTTGTCTAAGTGATTTGTTCTAAAAGTGTTGCCAAACGGCTGTTTTGTTGTATTGTGGGAGTGCGTATGCGCGTAGCAATCCGTGACTTTTAGAGTATGTGGCGCCAGCGATGATGGTTTTGTCTTTGGCAATTACATCAGTTATCCTTAACAACTCGTGTGTAAGTATCGAAGTGATATCTTACACCCTCGTGCTCTTTCATTTCACCTTGCTCGCTTAATTTCCACTCAGGCAGCAAGTCGAGATTGGGGAAGTATGTGTCTGCCTCTCTCATACTGTCATTCATCGTGACAAGGCAGGTATCGCAGTATTTAAGCATCTGCTCATATATACTTGCACCGCCGATAACATATACACTTGCATCATCCAAGCCACGGCAGAGAACCGCTGCTGTCTCGGCACTGTCTGCCGTCACGAGCACTGTCGGTCTCTCGGCTGCCGGTAGGTCACGCTGTGATGTGATGAAGTGACACAGCTCTCTGAATCTTGCTACATGGTCATCGTCTACAAGGCATTCACGATATTTTCTGTCCCTGCTACCTTGCTCCGAGTACTTTACGCGGATCTCAAGCTTTGAACTGATATCTGCCTCTGTACCATTTTCTGTGTCGAAGTCCCTATCATCCTGACTTGTCTGCACGAATATGCTACTATGTATTGCCGCTCGGCTGAGTCTAAAGTCCCCTATGTATACATCTGCCGCAGCTATACTCTCCTGCCTGATGCGTGAGGGCTCGCGGGTCAGCACTATATTGACTCTGCCTTTAAGAGGTTTAGCGCCGGGGAAGCTCTCTAAGGTCTTTCTGCCCATGATGAGCACGCCTCCCGCAGTAACAGTGCGGAAGTATCTCATATCCTCAGGTATATTGACGAGGAGCTCGCCGTCACGGCCTATGCCCCAGCTTTCATTTACATTAACTATAGCCTTCATTCTTTTCTAATTCTACGCGCGAACAATGAGGAAGAAACTGAAGCTTGCTCAAGTTTCTGACGAATGCCACGGCAGCAAGCAAAACGTATGTACAGCTTGCTTAGCGAACAATGAGGAAGAAGTCGGAGCTTGCTTGAGCCTCTGACGAATGCCGCGGCAGCAAGCGAACCCGCGCATCACACCGCTATCGGTATGTTCTTTATCTGCTCTCCGTATTGGTAATCCGTGAGTTTCACATCATCCGGCGTGAAATCATAGAAGTTCTTGACCTCTGGGTTCAGCTCGAACTTGGGCGCAGGATAGGGCTTACGCGATATAAGCTCCTTGATAAGCGGCACATGTCTGTCGTAGATATGCGCATCTGCTATCATGTGCACTAACTCGCCCACCTCCATGTCACTGACCTGTGCCATCATGTGCATGAGCACAGCATACTGCGCCACATTCCAGTTGTTGGCTGCAAGCACATCATTGGAGCGCTGATTTAGTACCGCATTTAATCTAAGCTTACCGCTTACAGGATTCTTCGTGCAATTAAAGGTCATGCTGTAGGCGCACGGGTACAGATTCATCTCGTGTAAGTCGCTGAAGGTATAGATATTGGTCATAATGCGGCGGCTGTAGGG
>CAVHZK010000052.1:0-7308 GCA_963640215.1 bacterium
CCCATACTCTATATCAGACTCAAGCACCTAAGTCTAAATGACAACCTGCATATATGTATGTTCGCAACCTGCTTCGGTCCGTTCATCAGTGAGTTTCTGTTTAGATATACGCTTGGGAGTGCCTTCGTGCAGGGTGAGGTGCATGTCACGGCTCTCGGCATTATGCTGGCGGTGCTCTTCTCTGTGGTGTTGGGCTTCGTTGCTCCGGCAATATTGCCGGGCGCTAATGCGTGGCACAAGGGCTTCAATCTCTACAACGGCGGACTTGCCTTCGGCATATTCGGCTTCTTTGTATATAATCTCATGTATACGACCTTCGGAGTGGAGCCGCCGGAGGCTCTGACCTATGTCAATCCGGTGTATGACAGATTTTCTGACTCATATACCTTCTTTATAAATTGCTATTTCCTATGTCTGTTCGGCGCCGCGCTTATCGCAGGATATATATTGAACGGCCGGAGTCTGAGGGAATACTTGGAGCTCCTACGCGATACTGGTTACAGGAGTAATTTCGCCGAGAGATATTCTATGGCAGTATGTCTCTTGAATATAGGCTTCTACGGGCTTACTATATTGGGATATGTCAATCTCACTATGCTCATATCCTTTGGAGCGAGATTTACGGGGCCCACGACGGGAGCTATATTTGCGGCGATGACCTTCGTGCTATTGGGACAGCACCCGCGCAACGTCGTCCCCATACTCTGCGGCTTTATCGGCATATATATAGCGGATGCCGCCATTACCACCTTGACGGGACTTAATCCCGGCTGGACCATATCGAGTCAAGGCTATATCAATGCGGCGGCATTTGCAACGGGTATATGCCCGATAGTGGGACGCTACGGCAAGGTGGCAGGCTTTGTTGCCGGCATTATGGATGCTGCTATATGCAGCTCGACGAGTGCACTGCACGGGGGACTCGTGCTCTATAACGGAGGCTTTACCTCCGGGCTTACCGTGCTCATGCTGCTTCCGATATTGGAGCATTATGCGCATGAGATAAAGCTTAACGAGCTCCCTATGAGCATGGAGAATTTCTTCATAGTAGAGCACGGCAAGGACTTTAGAGATCTGGAATAAGATTCAGCGCGTAGCAAGCCGTACTTTCATTATGTGCGGCAACCTCAAGCGTGCAGGCATGGCTGTTACTCACTTAGTTGCGGCTCAACGCCCGCCTATGCGACAAAAAACGGCATTTGTGTGCTAAAACAGCTTGAAAAAAGAAGGTAAACAACTTATATTTATAACACTAGGGTTAAAAAGGTCAAAGATTGGCCGAAAGCTTGCTTTCGGGACAATCTTTGCACTTGGAACCCGCAAAAAAATGAATACATAGCCATTTTTCGTAGAAAAATGAGCGGGTATGAATTTTTTTGCGGATTGCGAGAGCACGAAGTGCGTAGCAATCCGGTATAAATTGGGTACAAAATCCCAAGATTAGCAAGTCATGGAGAACGATAATGTTAGAGATTAAAATACCTGAGACGGATACGGCGGCAAGGATACTCGTAGTAGGTGTCGGCGGAGCAGGCAATAATGCCGTGAACCGCATGATAGATGAGAACGTTGCCGGCGTTGAATTTATAGGAGTCAATACAGATAAGCAGGCACTCCAGTTCTGCAAGGCTCCGACTGCCATGCAGATCGGCGAGAAGCTGACCAAGGGACTCGGCGCCGGAGCAAGACCAGAGGTAGGCATGAAGGCTGCCGAGGAGAGCGAGGACGATATAGAGCAGACGCTGAAAGGTGCCGACATGGTATTCGTTACCTGCGGTATGGGCGGCGGAACCGGTACGGGTGCTGCACCTGTTATCGCCCGTATAGCCAAGGGACTCGGCATACTTACCATTGGCATAGTTACCAAGCCTTTCAGATTTGAGGCCAAGCAGCGTATGACCAATGCCAATGAGGGTATAGCCAATCTCAGAGAGAATGTAGACTCCCTGATAGTTATCCCAAACGACAAGCTCCTTGAGTTAGTCGACAGACGTACCACCATGCCGGATGCACTCAAGAAGGCAGACGAGGTATTGCTGCAGGCGGTTACGGGTATCACAGATCTGATAAATGTACCGGCTCTCATCAATCTCGATTTTGCCGATGTATCGACAGTCATGAGAGATAAGGGCGTGGCTCATATAGGCATAGGCAGAGCCAAGGGAGACGACAAGGCGCTCGAGGCAGTGAAGCAGGCAGTTGCATCACCGCTGTTAGAGACCAGCATAGAGGGCGCATCGGATGTCATCATCAATGTAAGCGGTGATATTAGTCTTATCGAGGCAAATGATGCTGCCATGTATGTCGAGGAGCTTGCAGGTGACAATGCCAATATCATCTTCGGTGCCGTATATGATGAAAAGGCACAGGATGAGTGCACCATCACGGTTATCGCTACCGGCATAGTCGAGAAGCAGGCAGCCAAGACACCGTCACAGACCATGCAGAGAGGCAATATATTTGCTAACCGCAATGCACAGGGCTTTAATACAGCACCGCAGGCCAAGACAGAGTTCAAGCCCTCTGAGGAGACTGTACGCAGGACGCAGAACGAGGGACCCAAGCTTGACTTTGGTTTCGCACAGCAGACTCAGCAGCCACGTCAGGATATGCAGCAGTCTCAATCCCCGAGAGCCAATGCTCCGCTCCGTTCAGAGATGAACCGTGAGATGACCATCGACATCCCGGACTTCCTCAAGAACCGCAGATAATAAGGAGTGACAAGCATGAAGAAATTTAACATAGCAGTATTGGGAGCAACAGGCGCAGTAGGACGCGAGATGCTCAAGGTCATGGAGGAGTATGATATCCCGGTAGGGGAGCTTAGACCACTCGCCAGTGCCAAGAGTGCAGGAACACAGATTGATTTCAAGGGCGAAAAGGTCACGGTGCAGGAAGCTACCGAGGACAGCTTCAAGGGTATGGATTATGTGCTCGGTGCAGTGCAGAACCCGATGTCCAAGAAATTCGCGCCGTCTATCGTCAAGGCTGGAGCCGTATATATAGATAACAGCTCTGCTTTCCGTATGGATAAGGATGTGCCGCTCGTAGTGCCGGAGATTAACGGAGAGGATGCATTTACCAATAAGGGCATTATTGCCAACCCCAACTGTTCAACCATCATCACTCTGATGGCTGTAGCCGGTATCAACAAGCTGTCACCGATTAAGAATATGATAGCCTGCACCTATCAGGCAGTATCGGGAGCGGGCATCAACGGTCTCTATGAGTTAGAGGATCAGATGAAGGCCATCGCAGAGGGCAGGGAGATAGTACACAAGACCTTCCCGACTCAGATTGCTGCCAATGTCATCCCCTTTATCGGAGAGCTTAAGGACAATCTCTATACCTCAGAGGAGATGAAGATGCAGAATGAGGGCAGACGCATATTGCATTTGCCTGAGCTCGTAGTTACCTGCACCTGTGTAAGAGTGCCGGTTATGCGTTCACATTCCATCTCGGTTACTCTGCGCACGGAGCGCAAGGTAAGCATAGAGGAGGCCAACAAGGCTATCGCAGGCTTCGAGGGCGTAAGACTCATAGAGGAGCTTGACGGACGTTGCTATCCGACCCCGCTTGATACCTCGGATCAGGATATAGTATATGTCGGACGAGTAAGAGATGATCTCACGGACGAGCACGGACTTACACTCTGGTGCTGCGGAGATCAGGTCAGAAAGGGCGCTGCAAGTAACGCCGTGCAGATCATGAGGAAACTTATCGAGCGCGCATAAGGGCTTGATATAGTAGCATACATAAGATGAGTATACATAATGGAGCTCGCGTCATATAACGCGGGCTCTGAATGTTTTAGAGGATTGTGGGAGCGAAACGTGCACTGCAATCAGATAGCGATTGTGGACAAAATACTTTTGACCGCAGTATTGCGTATACAGCCATGCCAGCGTATACGCAGGCACTACATACAATGAAGTACAAAACACCGCGAAACAAGATAACACGTATCAGACGGAGACATATAGCCATGAGGAAGATATTGCTTGACTTAAATTTGCCTGAGGACAAGAAGGGATTGCACGAATACATCGCCGAGACTCTTGGATTCCCCTTAAACCGCATCAAGACTCTCGATGACCTCTACGGGGAGCTTCTATCCATCAGTGAGCCGACAGCCGTGGGCATATTTATGCCGCTCGGAGATCCGGAGGATCTGGACTTTGACCACATGCTCTATATCTTCCAGGTCTGCGATACATTCAGAGATGCCGAGGCAGACAATGAGTCGCTCGCGATTATCATGGGAGACCTTGTGCTCAATCCCGGCTATGAGGGTGCTTATGATGATTATTTTGAGGATGTGGAGATCTCCGATGATTACGATGGCGCTGAGCTAAGTCTCGTGGATGAGGGCGAGGACTATGCAGACGACGAGGATGATGACACACCGGGCGACCATGATGTAGTCATGCTCGATATCAATAAATTCAGACGATGAAGAGCCGCTGGTACGTATATACCAAGAGGGCGGATTTTGATGCGATAGCGGAGAAATATGGCATAAATCCTGTCACAGCGCGTATATTGAGAAACAGAGACATATACGAGGATAAGGATATAGAGCTGTTTCTGCGCGGCGGACTCGACGAGCTCTACGATGCGGCGCTTCTGCCGGATATAGATAGGGCATCCGCACTGATACTTTCTGCCATAGACTCAAACAAAAGCATACGCATAGTGGGCGACTATGACATAGACGGAGTCTGTGCAGTCACCATACTGCTGCAGGGCTTAAGAGAGCTTGGTGCAAGAGTCGATGCACGTATACCAGACAGGATAAATGACGGATACGGCATCAATCACAGGATAGTTGATGAGGCGGTGCGTGACGGTATCTCCATGATACTTACCTGTGACAATGGCATAGCGGCTATAGATGAGCTCGCAGCTGCCAAGCAGGCAGGCCTCACTGTCGTGGTAACGGATCATCACAGCATCAGGAAAGATGAATCAGGCGAGGAGTTGTTGCCGCCTGCTGATGCTATAGTCGATGTAAAATGCGCAGGGAGCAGATATCCTACCGAGGAGATATGCGGTGCAGTTATCGCATGGAAGCTTATCGGTAGCTTGTACACAAGACGCGGATATCCCGAGAGAGCGTGGCTTAGATATATAGACCTTGCCGCCATTGCGACGGTAGGCGATATAATGCCACTAATAGGCGAGAACCGCATCATAGTTAAGGAGGGCCTGAAGGTACTAAACGGTGCATTGCGTCCGGACGGAAGCGGTGAAAAGAAAAGCGCATGTCTTGGTTTAAGGGCGCTTATATCTGCGCTCGAACTTTGTGACAAGGATATAGGTGCCTATCATATAGGCTTTGTCATAGGACCCTGTATCAACGCAGGCGGCAGGCTGGAGACAGCGGACACCGCACTGAAGCTGTTTATGACTGAGGACGAGGAGGAAGCCGCGCGGCTCGCAATACATCTGCGGGAGCTTAACGAGGAGCGCAAGGCCATGACCGAGGCGGGTGTCCGTGATGGTCTGGAACTTATCGGGGAGAAATATGCCGAGGACAAGGTATTGGTTGTATATATCCCGGATCTCCACGAATCGCTTGCCGGTATAGTAGCAGGTCGCATCAAGGAGGCGTACTACAGACCTACCATAGTCGTGACTGATGCCAAGGACGGACTCAAGGGCAGCGGCAGATCTATTGAAGGCTATGATATGTTTGACGGTCTGTGCAAGGCGGCTGAGTATATGACCAAGTTCGGCGGACATAGGCTCGCGGCAGGCTTAAGTCTCCAAGCAGATAAGCTTGACGCATTTAGACGGCGGCTAAATGAGGACGCAGCTCTCACAGAGGAGGAGCTTACGCAGAAAGTATGGATAGATGCAGCCATGCCCATAGGGTATGCTGATGAACGCTTGGTACGGGAGTTAGAGAGCTTGGCGCCCTTTGGCAAGGACTTCGAGAAACCTGCATTTGCAGCAAAGAACCTACACATAACTGAGACGAGAGTGCTCGGCAGACAGGGCAATGTGCTGCGGCTGAGACTTAGAGACGAGCGCGGCGTATACGCTGACGGCATCATGTTTAATGATGATGCAGCGCGCATAGAGATAGAGCTAAGGAAGGCGGAGAGCATAAGCATACTGTATTATCCGCGGATAAATGAGTATGCAGGCAGGAAGAGCATACAGCTTGAGATAAAGGACTACCGCATTTCTTGACAGAGCAGACACTGCTTGGTAAGATTAGCTCAGAGGAAACAGCGAAATATGAACAAGAGCGAATCAAAAGAGGACTATATCGAGTCCATACTTATATTGAAGCGTGAGAGGGGTGCCGTGCGCAGCATAGACATCGCCAATCATTTCGGATATTCGAGACCGAGCATCAGCCGCGCGGTAGGCTTGCTGCGCAAGGAGGAGCTCATCAACGTTGACGACAGCGGCTTCATAGAGCTGACGCCCCGCGGGATGGAGATAGCCAAGGGCGTGTACTCCAAGCATAGGATCCTTATCAAGTTCTTGGAGAAGTTAGGCGTGAGCAGTGATACTGCCGAAAATGACGCCTGCCGCATCGAGCATATCCTGAGTCCGGAGAGCATGGACAGGATTAAAGCATTCGTGACTGAAGATTGACTTAAGTGCGAGAGGCTGTATGCGGCATTACTTCATGCGTGAGTGCGTGCTTAGCTTTATAATTGCCAGCTCCGGCGCAGAGCCCAAGTTTCGTTTGACAAATGACGGGGGTATGTTATAATAACGTTTGTGTCTGTTGACCGTGCACTAGTAGCTCAATTGGATAGAGCGTTCGGCTACGGACCGAAAGGTTGGGAGTTCGAGCCTTCTCTGGTGCATAAAATATTGAACCGAGTCCTATAATGGACTCGGTTTTTCTTGTATTTTGCACCTTGAATTGGTACACTGTTGCTAAAAGCAAAGGCGTTGGCGAATGGCAGTGCAGGCTGCGGGCTTGCACGCGAGAATGCGCCGGCGCGCAGCAATCCGTCATTGGGGGATTGTGTTTGCACGAGCACCTTAAGTGCGCAGCAATCCGCCACTTTTATGTTATGTGTTACCTGCAGATACGCAGGCAGATGAGGTTTTATCTATGAAATCAAGGAGCTTAAAGAAGAGATGTACGGCTATATTGCTGAGTCTGAGCTTGGTTGTGGCACAGGGATGCCTGACAGGCTTGGATGCACCGAGCTATGCAGCAATGGACGGCGAGACTGCAACCACTGCGGCATTTAGTACAGCAGGTAACAGCGAAGGCAGTGTTGCTCTTGGCAGTGTTGAAGCAAACACTAATGATAGCAGCAGCAATGCCAATAC
>CAVHZK010000053.1:0-15392 GCA_963640215.1 bacterium
ATTCGTCATAAGCCGGAACAAGCTCCGGCTTCTTCCTCATTGCTCGCGCACATTCTCATTCCGGGCTATCGCCCTACCAGCTCTGTCGGCTCAGCCTGCCCTGCGTAGACCGGCAGTACAACTTTGGCCTTGTAGAGGTCGCCGTCTATCTCTATCACAAGCTCGCCGCCCATGAGTCTTGTGAGGCTCTGAGCTATATTTAAGCCTAAGCCCGAGCCCTCGGTGTTGCGTGACACATCACCCCTGATGAAGCGCTCCGTAAGCTCATCCGGCGAGATGTTGAGCTTATTCTGCGATACATTCTTGATTGAAAATATGCACTGCTCGTCCGTGGTCTCTATCTCCGCATATATGCGTGTGTGCTCCATAGCGTATTTCGCAGCATTGTTGTACAGATTCTCGAAGACTCTCCACAGATGTCTGCCGTCAGCCCACACATAGGCCGGTGCGTTGCCCGTATCTAAGTTGAACTCAAGGTTCCTTGCAGCGAATTTGTCCTCAAACTCTCCGCCTGCCTGACTTGCCAGAGCGCCCATATCTATCTTGTTCATCTCCATCTTGATATTGCCGGAGCTTGCCTTGGACGCCTCTACGAGATCCTCAGTCAGATTCTTCAATCGCGCGGACTTCTTGTCCAATACGTCTATGTACTCCTGCACTCTCTCATTATCTATATTCTCTCTCTTGATGAGATCGACATAATTGATAATGGATGTCAGCGGAGTCTTGATATCGTGCGACACATTGGTGATGAGATCTGCCTTCAGCCTGTCTGCCTTGACCTGCTCGTTAAGTGCGGTCTTGAGTCCGTCTGAGATATTGTTAATGCTCTTGGCAGCCTCCAATTCACCGCCGGTGAAGCTGTTCTCACTTAGAGTGTATCCGACCTCGCCCGAGGATATACGCTTTAGTGCACTGTTTATCTCACCACGCTGCCTGTTGCGGCGGTATATTGAGATATAGGCGTATATATCCACAGCCGCAGCAAATACTATCATCAATACTGCAGCGAAATAATAATATCTGTTGAACATGCCGCCGGCAAGGCACCATACCGCGCCGCCCACGCAGGCAACATTTACAGCCATATAGACAAGGTACGGAACTATCGTCGACCATATCGTGCCGCCGTCCTCATTGCCAAGCGCCGCTATTCCGTCGCTTATGATCGAATTGGCAAATACGCCCTCGCCGCGCGAACGCCTGTAGCACGAGCACAATATTCCTACTGTAAATGCGTATACAATAAGGCTCTTGACCGTGGTGCAGCAGAAGCGCCACAGGCTCTCATCTAAGGCTACTGCCATGAAATTATACAGTGCAGCCCTGAACATGCCATATACCAGCACGGCGCCAAAGCCTGCCACAAGTATCATGCCCTCTATAGGCAGCTTGTCTATCGCATATATCCTGTATCCTGGATCCTGATTACGTATGACAAGCACAAGTGTTGCCGCACTTAGGACTAAGCCTACTCCGAATACTGTCAGCCATATATATGCAGCTCTGATGTAGTCACCATAGCTCGATGCCGCAGCCTTATACCTGTCATTATAGATATATGAGGTATCTATGCCTATCTCCATGACTCTGCCGTCTGAGTCGGCATAGCCGAAGGTACGGCTGTCCTGCATAATATTGGACGGATTGGGCGAGATATTGGTATCCACCTCTAAATTGCTGTTCACAACGAGGTATTTGCCGTAATCATTTATATTGATATTGCCGCCGTCCGTATTGCTGACGCTTACCTCCTCGCCGTCGCGGCTCTCAAAATACGCATTTATCTTGAAATTGGACTCCGCCTCGTCATATATGCTCTTGAGACCATAATACTCCGACATGGCTCTGAGCGCCTCTATACACATATCCTTGAGAGTAGTAACGCCCTGTGACGGTCCCGGCTCTATATTATCGAAATAATACGGATCATAGAGCTTGTAGTTTATGCGGAGCTGATAATTATTAGGCTCGTCGGATACTCTGCTGTAAGTAAGAGAATGAGTCGCAGAGTCAAGACTGTAGCCAAAGGTCTTGCCGAGGTTCTGCACATCGGCTATGGTGTAGCTGATATTGCCGTTTACCGTGCCCGCACTCACTATCATCTTCTCATCGTCTAACTCGCCATTGTCCTCAAAGGCATTCTTGAGTACGGCATAGCGACGCACCGCGGATATATCGTCACTCACCATGTCGGAGAATTTCACCGAATCCTCGAAGGACGAGGTATTTATCCAGCTTAAGCCCCTGCCGTCAACCGTATATTCACGCATGGCAACAAAGCCCATCAGGGCTAATATTACCGCCAATATGTGTGCTATGATAATGACGCTGCGCTTCATGGTTTACTGCTTCTCTATCTTGTAGCCCACACCCCATACTACCTTGAGATACTTAGGCTCTCTGGGGTTAATCTCTATCTTCTCCCTGATATGGCGTATATGCACGGCCACAGTATTGTCTGCGCCTATAGCCTCCTCGTTCCATATCTGCTCATATATCTCATCTATCGAAAATACCTTGCCTGCATTCTTGACGAGCAGCAGAAGTATGTTGTACTCGATAGGTGTAAGCTTGATGAGCTCCCCGTCCACATAGACTTCCTTGTTGTCGTCGTTGATGGTTAGGCCTCCGCATTTATATACAGCCTGCGAGGAATTGCCAGCAATATTGCCAAGCTGCATATAGCGCCTTAACTGCGACTTTACTCTCGCCATGAGCTCCAAGGGATTGAAGGGCTTCGATATATAGTCGTCCGCGCCGATATTTAGACCGAGTATCTTGTCGTTATCCTCGGACTTCGCAGACAGTATGATGATCGGCACGTCAAGCTTCTCCCTTATCTTGAGAGTCGCATGTATGCCGTCCATGCCTGGCATCATTACATCCATGATAATGAGATCCACCTTCTTGCCGGAGTTCAGTATATCCACTGCCTCCTGTCCGTCATAGGCCTTGATTATCTTGTAGCCGTCTCCTTCAAGGTAAATGGATATGGCCTCCACTATCTCTTTTTCGTCATCGCATACAAGTATGGTATTCTGCATGTTTCCCTCCGATCAGGCAAATATACGCCATGCAACGATAAAGTTATTTCTCCACCAGTCTGATATCGCACGATGTACTACACGTCCGTTGGACGACGAAGCATCTATGACAGTTCCGCCGCCTGCGCAGATACCTACATGGCCGCTTACGACTATGATATCTCCGGCCTGTACCTGGTCTATGCTCGATATTCTCTGATACCTGCCCGGATTGCGCCAGCCGCTCGAGGTGAGGTAGGACTGACCTACACCCGCCTGATTTAAGCACCAGTATACAAAGCCTGAGCAATCAAATGAATTCGGTCCCTTGGAGCCCCATACATACGGACAGCCTAACTTGGACGAGGCTATCGCTATGAGGTTGCCTGCGGAGCCGCTGACTGTTGCACCGCCGGAGCCTACGCCTGCCGTAGATGCACCGGATGATGCACTGCCCGCACTGCTGCTGCCTGCGCTGCTGCTTGACGACGAGCTGCCTGTACTTGCCGAGGACTGTGCGACATTGGCGGGTTTCTTGACCGCATTGGAGGATTCAAGCTTCGCCATGGTAGCCTGACCTACCTTGCCGTCCTGCGTTAGGTTGTTGTATCTCTGGAACTGCTTAACTGCAGCCTCAGTCGCGGAGCCGTAGTAACCGGTAATAAGTCTTGATGCCAGATATCCGTAATGATTGAGGCGCTTCTGCACCGTAGTAACCGATGATGACGAGTCGCCGACTCTAAGACCAAACGGCTTGGCATCCGAGCTATCCAATACCTGTCTTGTATCGGGACCCAAGTATCCGTCCACGACTTGGTCATTTCGTGACTGGAACTCTCTGACTGCCCTCTCAGTAGCTCCTCCGAAATTGCCGTCGGCCTCTTCTCTTAAGTATCCGAGAGCAATAAGTCTCTCCTGGAAATGCTTAACTAGGTCGGAGTGCTCTCCGAGTCCTATGAGATTGGCCTTGACCTCATCCGAATAGAGAAGATTGATAGTGTCCTTGCCTGCCTCGCCGTCAACGGTGAGCCCGTTTCTCTCCTGCATCTTCTTGACAGCAGCCTCGGTAGCATCTCCGAAATGTCCGGTGGAGCTGTTGTCCATGAGATAGCCTAACTGATAGAGTCTCTGCTGTATCTGCACTATATCCTGACCATCGTCACCGTTCTTGACCTTATAATATGGTGCATCTCCTGCAAATAGCTTATCCCAGGTCTCTATGCCGCATACGCCATCCTGAGTCATGTCCTGCTGGCGCTGGAACTTCCTGATGGCTTCCGCCGTTGCCTCTCCGTAGTATGTTGTCGGCTCATCGTTATCCATGTAGCCCAAGGACATAAGTCTGTTCTGGAGCTGGAGCACGGTCTGGTGCTGTTCGCCTACCCTTAGGTATGCCGGTGCAAGTGCCGAATTGTCCTCTGCTGTAGTGACTCCCTCCAATACCGGGAGCAGCTCTCCGTCTAAATTCATGCTTATGACAGGCTCAGTCTCTGCGGCACTGTCATTTTCTATGGAGAGCACAGTCTCTGAGTCTGCATCCGCCACGCCCTCCGTGGTATCACCTGCCGCCCCGCAGGCTGCTGATATGCCTACAAATGCGGCTGCGCACAAAATCGCACTTAACTTCCTTATATCTGTCAAAACCAACTGCTTAGTGTCCTTTCCTTCTGCTTCTCTTGGCTCTGTTGTTAATCTCGAGATCCATGTATATCTGCCGAGTGCCGCTTAGATCACTGCTACGGCTTATACGTCTCTCCCTGCGTCTTGCCCTGCTTTCCGCGTGTTTCCTGTCTCGTACGGTTGTGACCACGACTATCAGCGCAAGCAGTGCTGCTATACCGCAGACAGCTATGGCTCCTATCTTGATGACGCCTATATGTGCGGCAATGAAGTCTCCGACCGAAGACGACCTTGCACTCTTACTCTCTGCCGCAGGCTCAACAGACTCGATAGCCATGGCTTGAGTACCTTGGTCTGCTGATGTATCTTGTGTGACTGAGGTACCTAATCCTGCTGCCGTCTCCGGAGTTGATGCGGTATCCTGAGCAATTGCAGCGGCGCCTGTAGCGGTCTTGCTCTGTGCAGTACTCGTGCCGAGTGCATTTGCTATCAGAGGATCGCTCTCTGCCGCCTCTATGAGCTGGCTTACGTCATCTATATTGACATACTCCATCGCTGCCGAGCCTACTCTCTTATCGCCGTAGTAATACACAAGCTCTGCGCTCTCACTTCCGTCTGCATCCGTGTGAGTCTCAAGCTCACTGCTCACATCCATATAGACCGCGCCCTTGGGTACTGTAATGCGTGCGTCCGTCTCCGATTGTACGCTTCTTACATCGAACAGGCTAATGCCGCCTATGCGAAAATCCGATGCTATAACTGCATCGGTATCATCATAATCATTTACCAGCATCGACACAAAGTTGTCGAAGCCAAAATCCAAGAGCCGCGCGGTATCATTGTAATGATTGGAATGTGCATTGAGCACGCAGGTCACCAAGGTCATGCCGTTGCGCTTGGCTGCAGTAACCAGCGTGTTGCCGGCGGTCATGGTATATCCGGTCTTGCCCGCTATGGCTCCGCTGTAATATCTGCTTGAATTACGCTTGAGCATGGAATGCTTGGCGTAAACCGTATTCCACGGGTCATTGGCGTCGGGATAGCGTTTGATAGGCGCATGGGTCCAATACGTGTGGCTCTCTATCTCAAGGAAGGTGCTGTTCTTGACTGCCGCGGCAAGTATACGGCACATGTCGTGCGCCGTCACATAATGGTCCGAGTCGGTAAGTCCCGACGGATTATTAAAATGCGTGCCGGTACATCCTAACTCAGCCGCCTTGTCGTTCATCATCTGGACAAACACATCGCGATCCGTCATGCCGCCCTGCTTTAGCTCCGGATGCTTTGCTCCGACATGCTCCGCCAAGGCATTGGCGACCTCGTTGGCAGACTGGAACAAGAGGCTGTACAGGCAGTCTAACACCGAGAGCTTGTCGCCCTCAGACGCGCCTATGATGGTGGAGTTCTCCTCCTCTATATGTACAGCATCGTATGAAAATGTGACCTGCTCGCTTAGGTTATCGCAGTTCTCTATGGTGAGCAGCGCCGTCATAACCTTAGTTATGGATGCCGGATAATACGCCTCATCCTCATTCTTGCCGTACAGCACGACTCCGGTGTCTGCGTCCATGAGACAGGCCCCCTCAGATGCGACATATACATTGTCAGCCCAAGGCTCAATCGCATAGGTACGCAAAACACATGCCGGACACAAGAGTGCCGCCACCAATAGTAGACTTATGAGCTTGTGAGATACCTGCTTAAACATTCCACCCTTAAAGTGTTGACGGATACAAAAACATACTGCCTGCTTACACGCAAGGATGGCTTTGCATTTGGCAATCCGTACTTTTATGCTACACAGCACCTGCAAAATCTGATGTTATATTTTACTCTAAAAGTGTTGACGGATGCAAGATCAGACTGCATGCTTGCATGCAAGGATGGTTTTGCATTTGGCAACCTCAAATGTATGAATACATAGCCAGTTTTCGTAAGAAAACTGAGCGGGTATGAATACATTTGAGGATTGCGAGAGCGCGCCAGCGCGTAGCAATCCGTACTTTTATTATATGTGGCGCCTGCAAGCACGCAGGCATGAGGGTTTACTATAAATGCCTAAGCAAGTCAAAAAAGCGATAGACTTTAATGATATATGAATTCACTCTGCGCTGCTGAGTATCATCACCTTGGAGAGCTCGCCGTCTGTGGCGTCCTTGCCCTCTGCGCCCCAGAGCATAAGCCTGCTGCCGGGCTTGATATCGTAGAGCTTCACTGTCTGCTTGGTGCGATACGGCTTGACCTTAGTCTTGTCATTTGTCGCATACCACTTCGTACCGTCTGTGGTATTGATGGTGAGCGTCATATCGTCCTTGCTCCAATCTATGCCCTTAACTACGGCATACATGGGCGCACCAGTATCTGCCGGTATATTGGTGACCAGAGCCTGCAGGCTCATCTGCGCCGGAAGTGAGAGCGTCATGGTATCACCTGCCCATGCGTATACGTAACTGCCTGCCTGCACATCCTTAAGCTCTATCGCCTCGCCCGTGGAGGCATCTATGACAGGTACATATTCTGCCGCATTGAAGATGATAGTCTCTGTGTCCGAGGCTGAGCTGTCCTTCTTGTCACTCTTGTCATATACGGTATCTATCGTGATACTGTGCTCATCGGCATTTACACTTACGACTGTGCCATACTTCATAACTGGATCCTGCACGAAATACTCATCAGTATCGTCAGCCCCGTTGTCAGGGTCTGCCGGAGTGTCCTCTATGACTGCCGCGGTCTCGTCCTCCTTGGCAGCTTCAGTCTCGCTGCTCTCTAAACTCATGGCCGCGGTCTCTGTTTTATCCTTCTTGCCGCAGCCTGTCGCAGTGCACACTATGCTAGCCGCAGCCGCGCTGCACAGCATTATCATCAAGCCCTTCCTTATTATGTTCTTTCTCATATTTATCCTCCTGCTATTGGGTCATACTATCTATCTTGTGTTTCGTGTATGTAGCACCTGTGCTTACACATAGACACAGTCTACGTCATATCTATGCGATATGTCTTAACACATTGTCGTGACTTATCTGTGTCTCAAAGGCTATTGCTCAAAAAATGTCTTAAATGTAACTACCACATTACATGCGCCGTGCTGTCTGCAAGCTGCTCATCATCTATCTCAAAATACTCTCTTACAAACTGCGGAACCTTGTCAGAAGCAAAGCTTAGACCGTTTACAAAGCTGCTGTAATCCAAGCTCTCTCCCTTGTTGATGTCGCCCGATCTATCGAATTTAAGCTCGGCATACAGTCCGTAATATCTCGGATCAAGCTCATTTGTCATATTGACATTATATATCAAGCCTTCCAATACCTCACGTATCTCGTCCTTATCGGTGACGACAAGCTCTGGCTTTGCTTGCACCGGATTCCCCGACTCGTCCTCTACTCCATTATATTCGAGAGCGTCCTCGATGACTATAGCGGATATATGCTCGGCGTCAAGCCCTGCATTAAGCTCTGCCCCGTATTCCTTAAGTGCCCAAATCGTACCTGTAAATGACGGATATATGGGATAATTCCCTGTGTCATCTACAAGACCTACATACCCGTCGTGCTCCTTAAGTACCTCATCCATGTGCTGCATTTTGTCGGTTCTAAACTGTATGGCACCAATCGGCGACTCGTGTCGTCTGGTCTCGGCTGTAAGTCCTGCAAGCTCCTTGGTGTAGATTGCAAATATCTCTGCTGCCGTGCTGCCGTTGCCCGTGCCCAAGGCCTCCGCTGCTCCCGCGATAACACTCGTGCTTGTAGGCGCGCTATCCTCCTCGGCTATATCGGCATCCGCATCCCAATCAGCCTCAAGCCCATGAATACCAAACGCATCCTTATACTTAAGCCCAGTTATCTCGGCGATTTGTTCGTCGTTCTTGCTTAATACAGGATATACTGCCGTCTTAAACTCTGCGCTGTCGTGTATTGCCTCGATATCTGCACTTACCTGACTTAAGTCGAATTTATACCGTCTGTATATAGTTCTGCCGTTGTCGAGGTGCCATGCTATCGAGATGGGACTAAACCACAGCTCGTTCTCATCCGTGCCGTAATAAAACCTGTCATTTTTTCCGCCTGCTTGCTTCAGTGTCTTGAAATTCTCTATACCGGCGCTGCTTATATCTGCTGCACGCTTAATGCCTGACTCGTCCCTTATGCGCATATCATTTAATACGTCTATCTCATCGCGATAATGCGATATATAGACATCCTCGCCGTCTGCACTTAACTCGAGATAATCCTCATTTCCGTATATCTGCTCCATGCTGGACGAATATACTGCCGCAGACTCTACCTTGCTCATATCGGGCATGTATCTGTCATAGCCTGCAAGGTCAAATCTGAAGAAGGCATACGACATAAGTGCCGCTATAAGACAACATACAAGCTGCAGCCTGTGCGAGAATAGCTTCTTAAAGTCTGCATTATAGATAATCTCGATGATACTGTGAATGATAACTGCTCCACATATTATCGCAAATATCGTCCATGTATCAGAGTGATCGCTCATGCTGCCTGCCAATATACCGCACAGCAGAGCTCCCGCTATAGTGACAAGTATCTTGACTGGTGCCTTGATAGGCTTAAATACCACAGGCGTACCGGCAAGCTCCAATCGTCGCATATTGTAGAGCTTAAGGCAGAGCACAAAGAGAAGCGCTGCTATAATCAGAGCAACTACAGCTCTGAACAATACTGTTCCGCCGCCGACCTCTGCCCAAAGTACAGGCGAGGTGCGTGCAATCAAGGCATCCATGAGCTCATCTATCCTTAGGTAGCTCCAGAAATAGGTCTCCATCATGGCGTCAACTGTGAGTATCAATGCAGGCCCGCCACAGAGAAGAAAGAGCGCAGCCAAGAGTCCAGTAAGGACGGTGCCTGTAAGCAGCATAGCCAAGGCGGCTGTCATATATATAAGCGTATAGAAGCTTAGACCGTAGAATACATTTACAGCAGCATAGCTAAAGCAGTCTGTATATCCTGACTTAGCTGCGATGATTGCTGCTGAGATCATAGCCATGAGCATATACGGCACCGCCGTCATGATGAGACTGTTTACTGCAGCTACCGTGAACAGCTTGGTGCGGCTTACAGACAGGCTGTGATAAGCTTCTGTCTTCCTGCTGCTATGCAGATAGCCGTACGCACTCACGGCGCTAATCACAGCGATGATAGTCATAAATACAAACACACCACCGAGTGCGTCATGCGCACTGGTAAAATAATTGTAGATACATTTGTTGGTCGCTGCCGCATCCACGGCGCCGCTCGCTGTGGTGACCGGATTTCTCATATAAGTGTCCGCGTTCATCATGGAGCCTATCGGAAATATGAAGAAAAACAGCACAGTGACGCAAACCGGCAGTGCTATGCGCCGCCTGAAATCCGCCTTCATAAGATTAAAAAATGAGCTCTCTGAGTTCATAGTGCCCTGCCTCCGTTTCGCTGATTGCGTCTCTCTGTCATAATATCTCCTCTGCCTCAATACCAATCGTCCGTGTCATCCATGGCGTCATCTACACCGAGGGCATAATCATAATCATGCTCGTAGCGGTATTCGTCAAATTCATCATTTATATCTACATCATCATATCCCGCGTCATAGGAGCCGAGTCCGCCCTCCATATCTATACGACCTGTACTGTCGGAGCTTTCCTTCTTGGACTGTGACTTTTTGCTCTCTTCCTCTGCCGCCTGCTCCTTTAGCTGCTTATCTTGCTTCATTCTCTCGACCTGCTCCCGGGTAGCCCAGAGCCTCTTGCCGTAGCTCCCGTTGTATACAAGATCAGTCTCGTCATAATTGTACCAGCTCTCCTTACTAAGCTCATCTGTAATCTCCGTGAGCTCCCCGCTAGGGGCATTGAGCCTGAGATCTGCGTTGGAGTCTGCATAATATATATGATTGGGACATTCTACACGCAGCCTTATGCCGTCGCGGATATCTGCAACCTCTACATATCTATTACCCCGATATTTATTCACAGCTTCACGGCGTATTTCACGATTGGGGCAGCTATTGCTTACAATATCCAGCCGCGCCTCATAGATAGCATTATAGAGTGCCTCTACCTCCTTGGGCTGTCGGTATTTGGACGCATTTACATCGACCTCTATGATATTGCCATAGTAATCTGTCTTGTCCTCCTTGGACGGAACCGACTGCACGACCTGCACACGGACCTCTGTAATTTTGCGATCTGCATTCATCACCAGCTCCGGCAGCTCTCTCTCCGTGTGCTCCTTGAATTCCTCCTGCGCCAACTCGATAACCCTGTTCACGCCGGCTTCGTTGATGCTTCCCACTATATATGGCGCTGCACATGACACGCCCACCATCACTATGGAGCTTATGAAATAAAATACAATATATGCTCCCATGCTCTGTTCGCTGCCCGTCTTCTGACTATGCGCCTTATGCAGCCTTATCGCATAGAGTATGACCAGCTGCGATACTATCCATGTCACCATGAAGCTTGTCGGCGGATTGTCGATAAGCACATCCGGAAACCATATCCAGACCACAAGTATATATATGAAAATGAAAATGCCCATGCACAGCTCCTTCTGCAGCATTATTGTACACCAGACTCTGCTGTATGGTCAAAATGTCTTCCTAAAGCAGAGTCTTTCATATATACTTGTGGTAAGAAAAGCCAGGGATGTTTAATGCCTGCACACAGGTGGGCATGGCTGTTTGCACTGTCAATATCTCCTCCCAGACTACCGCATTTGACTCTGTAAATGAATCAATCGGCAGTAGCGTATCTGCCTTCGGCGGTTATCTCGAGAACTCCAGCTTCATAGAGAAGATCAGCACCGGTCTCTCTCAAAATCTCCTGTCACTCAAGGACAATGCCGAAGCCCTGCTGATTGCTTTTATCTCGTCGCTCCCCACCATCATCGTATGCGCGGTACTGCTTGCAGCAGGCTTCTGTGCAGTAAGGAAGATATGGCGCAAAGTGCGCAGGACTAAGCGCGTCGAAAAGAAACCGGATGCAAAGAGTGAGGGGAATTAAATAGAGAGCTCAGACATACTCAATCGGCAATGCGATCAGATTTTCTCTAAGATAAGTCTTCCTGTCAATGAGGCATAGGATAATGCCGGTTCCGCGCTTTTTTTCTTCGACCCTGTCCAATATTGTGTTGGCGGCTGCCATGCTTGCTTTGGGATTACCGGTCATCTTAATCTCAATCGGGTAGATAATACCATTTTCCTCGATAACAAGGTCTATCTCGTTTTCCGCACCTGCTGTTTTGTCCTTGCCACGATAGAAATAAATGTTGAAGCGATAGTCCATACCAGCATTGGCATAGGATTTAAGGATTTCTGAGACCATAAAGGTCTCAAACATATTTCCCGCGACTGCTGAGTTCTTAAGCGCATCTGAGGTAAGCCACTTGGTCAGATAACATGCCAGACCGGTGTCCCTGAAATAAAGCTTGGGCGTCTTTATGGCGCGCTTTAGCGAACTTGCACTGTACGGCTGCAAAATATATATGATGCCGGTACGCTCAAGTATTGATATCCAATTCTTAATTGTCGGCTCACTGACACCGACCTCACTGGCAATATTGGAATAATTGAGCAGCTCGCCGGTTCTTGCTGCCGTTACAGTAAGGAATCTTGTAAATGTAATGCCGTCCGTATCTATAAGCTCATTGATGTCGCGCTCTATATATGTTGCTACATAGGATGAATAAAAGTCCTGCCACTCCTTGTCAATGTCATAGAGCTCTGGGTAGCTCCCGCGGTGTATTATCTCCCATATGTCATCATAGTGAGTGAGTGATCTCTCGCGCTCGACAATATATTCATCAGTAGGTACAAAGTGCCTGCTGAATCTCACACCGTATATCTCACGAAGTGATAGCCCTGCAAGTTCCAGAATTGAGACTCTGCCTGCCAGAGAATCGCTGACATCCCTCATCAGCTCCAATCTCTGTGAGCCGGATAATATGTACTGTCCACGCACATTGGAATCATCCAGACGAATCTTGAGATCCTCTAATATCGCTGGTTCCTTTTGAACCTCGTCAATAAAAAGAGGCGCAGGATTGTTAAGGAAGAAAAGCTTAGCTTCCTCTCTTGCCTGCAGCCTCGTCAGCCTGTCGTCAAAGTTAGCCCTGTTATATTGCGGAAACTCATGCTTAATGAGAGTTGATTTGCCAACCTGTCTCGCGCCCGTTACAAGCACACATTTACTGCTTGCAACACGTTTCTGTAATATAGGAACTATCGCCCTTTCAATATATGCCATATCACATTCTCCTGACTAATTCGAAGTTTAATTTTATTTTAGTCAGAATGTCTTCGTTTATCAAGTGTGATATAAAATTTATATGTTGCTCTTGCGGTGCTTACAATCTTTGCAATTTCAACAAGCCGGTTTACTCTAAAAGTGTTGACGGATGACAGTGCAGGCTGCGTGCTTGCACGCGAGAATGCACTGTCATTTGGCAACCTCAAATGTATGAATACATAGCCAGTTTTCGTAAGAAAACTGAGCGGGTATGAATACATTTGAGGATTGCGAGAGCGCGCCAGCGCGTAGCAATCCGTCACTTTTATTATATGTGGCGCCTGCAAACACGCAGGCATGATGTCTTACTTTGTCCTCTGCAATGTAAAGTCCTTGCTTTGTGTTCCCTTAGTAAGAGTTAGAATCATGCTTTCATCACTAATGCTTATAGTGTACTTGGCATCATTTGCATCATATTCCTGCTCCTCTCTCAATGATTATCAATCTCGTCTCATTGTACCCAGACGCCATTTTGATCCACCTTATAATTATCCGGTGTTACAGTATCTCTAAGCATAGCTCCTTCGTTCGCTCCCTGCTCCTTAGAGAAATAATACCATTTGCCATCAATGAGCTGCCAGCCGGTAAGCATTATTCCGCTGTTTGTTCCTACAACAGGATTTAGATAATAATACTTTCCGCCGACTTCTATCCAACCAGTCTTCATATATCCATTAGGATCAAAGTAGTACCAATACTCTATGCCATTCCACAGAAGCTTCGCCCAGCTGTTAGCAGGATAGGTTCCGTATGTAGGCTTGAAATACCAGCCATTTTCATCCTGCAGCCAGCTTCCTGAGGTAGCACTTGCGGTCTTTGGTGCAGAGCCTGAACTGCTGCCACCGCCACCGCCTGAGCTGTGATAGGTTTTCGCATAACCACAGACTGTGCAGCTTGTTCCGCTAAGGCTGTGTGCTGCCTTATCTGTTATCTCATTACATACCGTGCAAACCCTCCAGTGACTGCTCGTGTCGTAGCTGTAGGTAGTGCTCCACTTATGCCCTGTTGCGGCTATAATTACTTCTGCACCTGTAAGTGGTATAACTCCCATCGAATCTTTAAACTTAGCACCACAGTCCTCGCACTCATAATGAGCCTCATATCCGTCCTCAGTGCAGGTTGCTTCTACTCTATCCTTATAATCTAAGGTATGTATGCACGTTGGATCTGGCTTTTTTGCAAATACTGCCTTAACCTCAACATCGCTCGCCGGCATAGTAAACTTATTATCGGTAATTGTTACACCGCCGCTTACTACTTCCCACTTGCTGAACTGATAGTCTGCAGCTGGCGTTGCATTAAGGGTTATTACAGTTCCTGCAACAGCCTCTTCTGGAGCTGCAGATGCACTGCCGCCTGTAGAGCTTGTTACAGTTACATTGTATGTTGTTGCACTGTAGGCTGTGATGGTGTAGGTTTCAGTTTCTGAAGCTAACTGCGTTCCGCTTGCCTTAACACGGATATAATAGGTTCCTGCGTCTAAATCACTCAGTTTACCGCCGCAATCCGCATAATCCGTACCACTGTCCTTCTTATAATATTCATGTGTACTATCCGTTTCTATACTGCCCTTACCGCCTATGGTACTTGGCTGTGTAACTGTAAGTCCTGTAGGCTTTGTACCCTCTGTTATGTTAATGCTAAGCGTGATTGATTCGCCTGTGGTAGTGCCATCGCCCGTGTCCTTAACTTTAATTCCGTTAGCTGCAGTTACGCCTGAGATTGCCATACTGTCACTTTTAACCTCATTCCAAGTACTACCGCTCACGCAGTACTTCATCGTACTTGTATAATTTGTAATATCTAGTGTACCAGAGTCTCTGCCAGTTGCGGCAAAGCTTGCGATAGGCGTCGCTGCTGATGGCATATTATAGGCATCAATTTGCACCGTTATATAGTCAGAAGCCAGATAGGTACCATCTGTTTTATAGCGAACATAATAGGTTCCGCTCGTTAGTCCTTCAACCTTGTAGCCGCCGCAATCTGTCCAGATAGTAGCATCGTCTTTACGATATTCCATTTTGTTAGTAACACTTAACAACTTACCATTATCGTTAGCAGATGTAGTGCAGGCACTTGCTGTTACACCTGTAGGCTTACCAATCCTACTTACGGTAATTGACTGCTTCTCAGAATCTGTCGCCTCGCTATCTCCTTTTCTTACCACTTCGATTTCTGCGCCTGCCGTCAAGTCGGAAAGTTCAACATCCTCATTCGAGTTAATGTCTGTCCAGTCCGTCCAATCATTAGTGTAGATACGATATTTTAATCCACTCGTCACACCGGTTAATTTTCCGGTATCATAACCAGTTGCGGTAAAGCCTACATTTGGCTTGCTCGCTTTAATTAGCACCTCTTTATACGCAGAAGCCAGAATAGCACCATTTGCTTTGTAGCGGACATAATAGGTTCCGCTCGCTAATCCTGTAACCTCGCTGCCGCCGCAAGCTGTCCAAGTA
>CAVHZK010000054.1:0-5742 GCA_963640215.1 bacterium
TGCCAATACCTGCAATGCGGACGGCATAGAGATAGCAGAGCGCATGAGTAAGCTCCTTGCGGATGAAATGGGCATCAAGGCGGAAGACGTGATAGTAGCATCTACCGGTGTTATAGGTCAGCCGCTTAATATTAAGCCCATAGCTGATGCTGTTCCGGCTCTTGTGCAGGGACTTTCCGACAAGGGCAATGCCGATGCTGCGGCAGCCATTATGACTACTGATACCATTATGAAGCAGGCAGCCGTAGAGTTTGAGATAGGAGGCAAGGTGTGTCATCTCGGCGGTATGGCTAAGGGCAGCGGCATGATACATCCCAATATGGCGACCATGCTTGTCTTTATCACGACCGATGCATGTATTTCAGCCAAGATGCTGCAGACAGCGCTCTCGAGTGACGTCCAGAAGACCTTCAACATGGTATCTGTAGACGGAGATACCTCCACCAATGACATGGTGAGCGTCATGGCTAACGGTCTCGCTGGAAATGCAGAGATTAACGAGGATAATGAAGATTTTAAGATCTTTATGGAGGCGCTTAATACTGTTACCATGCAGCTCTGTCGTATGATAGCAGGAGACGGTGAGGGCGCAACCAAGCTCCTTGAGTGCGTAGTCTCAGCTGCCAAGGACGAGTCTACAGCCAAGACTGTAGCTAAGAGCGTTATATGCTCATCCCTGCTTAAGGCTGCTATGTTCGGAGCCGATGCCAACTGGGGCAGAGTGCTATGCGCCATAGGTTACTCCGGAGCTGATGTAGATGTAGAGAAGATAGACGTAAGCTTTAAGTCAGCCAAGGGTACCATAGAGGTATGCCGTGACGGTGCCGGAGTCGCATTTTCAGAGGAGAAGGCCAAGGAGATACTCCTTGAGAAGGAAATAGACATACTCATAGACCTTAAGGACGGAGGCTGCAACGCTACGGCATGGGGCTGCGACTTGACCTACGATTATGTCAAGATAAACGGTGACTATAGGAGCTAAGGCTTGCACAGCACAGTATTGAATATCTGTTAATTGGCAATATTTATAGAGTTAACCATCATGCCAGCGTGTATGCGTATAAGCGCGCAGGTTGCATAGCCATTTGGCAACATTTTTAGAAAATAAGGAGAAAACATGCCTAATCTGTCCAGCCTTGAGAAGGCCAAGGTGCTCATAGAGGCACTGCCTTACATACAGAGATTTAACAGGAAGATAATAGTTATAAAATACGGCGGCTCTGCTATGGCAGACGAGAGCCTAAAGCGCATGGTCATACAGGACGCGGTATTTCTGAAGCTTGCAGGCTTCAAGCCGGTTATCGTGCACGGCGGCGGCAAGGAGATAAGCAGCTGGATAGGCAAGGTCGGCAAGACACCTGAGTTTGTCAACGGACTGCGCGTCACTGATGCCGAGACCATGGAGATAGCCGAGATGGTACTAAATCGCGTCAACAAGAACCTCGTGCAGTTGGTGGGCGAGCTGGGCGTGAAGGCAGTCGGTATCAGCGGCAAGGACGGCGCATTGCTAAAGTGCACCAAGAAGCTCTCGGGCGGCCGTGATATAGGCTTTGTAGGCAATATTACCGAGGTCAATCCCAAGCTGATATTTGATCTCTTGGAGAAGGATTTCCTCCCCATTATCTGCCCGATAGGCTTTGACGACAATTATACGAGCTACAATATAAATGCGGACGATGCCGCCTGTGCCGTAGCTAAGGCGTTAAAGGCAGAGAAGCTTGCCTTCCTCACGGATGTCGAGGGCGTATATAAGGACTTCAACGACAAATCCACGCTCATCTCGGAGCTTGGGCTCTCTGATGCCAAGGCGCTTATAGACAGTGGCGTCATGGGAGGCGGTATGCTGCCCAAGCTCAATAACTGCGTTGATGCAGTCGAGAGCGGAGTATCAAGGGTGCATATAATGGACGGCCGCACACCTCACTGCCTGCTGCTTGAGATATTTACAGACAAGGGTATAGGCACGGCAATACTCAGCGAGGACGAGCCCGAGTATTATAAGGGAGATTTCTGATGGATATAATCAATATTGACAATGAATATATAGCTTCGACCTACAAGCGCTTCCCCATAGTCATAGAGCACGGCAAAGGCTCCGAGGTCTATGATGCGGACGGCAAGCGCTATATAGATATGGGCTCCGGTATAGGAGTTACTGCCTTCGGCATAGCAGACGATAAGTGGCAGGAGGCTGTAACTGAGCAGATACATAAGGTTCAGCACATGTCCAATCTCTATTATACAGAGCCCTGCGCCAAGCTCGCCAAGGTACTATGCACTAAATCCGGCATGAAGAAAGTATTTTTCGCTAACTCAGGTGCCGAGGCAAATGAGGGTGCCATCAAGGCTGCAAGAAAGTACGCGGCTGAGCATAAGGGCAGCGATTACTATACTATCATCACCTTAGAGAACAGCTTCCACGGCAGAACGCTTACTACGCTTGCAGCTACTGGACAGGAGCATTTTCATGAACTGTTTCAGCCGCTTACTCCTGGCTTCATCCATGTTCCGGCTGATGACCTTGAGGCACTTAATACGGCAGTGAACAGCGGCAAGATCGCCGGTATCATGATGGAGCTTATACAGGGCGAGGGCGGCGTAAGAGCACTCGACAGGACCTATGTCAAGGCAGTGGAGCAGCTCTGTCATGATAATGATATAGTGCTCATGATAGACGAGGTGCAGAGCGGCAACGGCAGGAGCGGATATATGTATACCTATCAGGGATATGATATCATGCCGGATGTAGTATCCACTGCCAAGGGACTTGCGGGTGGCTTACCTATAGGCGCTGTACTGCTCGGCGAGAAGGTACAAAATATCTTTAACTACGGGGATCACGGCTCTACCTTCGGAGGCAATCCGGTAAGCTGTGCGGCTGCTCTGAGTGTGGTAGAGCGTATAGATGACAAGCTCCTTGAAGAGGTAAGAGCTAAGAGCGCGTATCTGTTCGATGTGTTTGAAAATGCTCCCGGCATCAAGGCTGTGAGCGGTATGGGTCTTATGATAGGCCTTGAGACAGTTAAACCCGCAGGCGAGGTGCTTAAAGAGTGCATGGATAAGGGCGTGCTCTGCCTGACAGCCAAGGACAAGCTGAGACTACTTCCGGCATTAAATATACCTATGCCGCTCCTCAAGGAGGCCGCAGAGGTTATAATGGAAGCGTGCAAGTAAGAAATAAAGGATAAAAATATGTCACTTAAGGGAAGAAACTTTCTGACACTGCTGGATTTTACTCCGGCTGAGATAAATGAATTGATAGAGCTTGCATCCGAGCTTAAGGCCAAGAAAAAACGTGGCGAGCTCCACAAGCTGCATGAGGGCAAGAATGTTGCACTCCTCTTTGAGAAGACCTCTACGAGGACGCGCTGCTCCTTCGAGATAGCAGCTGCGGATCTCGGCGTGCATCCTGTATTTCTTGATCCGGTGAGCTCACAGATGGGCAAGAAGGAATCAGTAGCCGATACTGCGAGAGTGCTCGGACGTATGTTTGACGGCATAGAGTATCGCGGCTTCGAGCAGACCAAGGTGGAGGCACTTGCCAAGTACTCAGGCGTACCTGTATGGAACGGCCTTACAAATGAGTATCATCCGACTCAGATACTGGCTGACTTCCTGACTATCAGGGAGCATTTCGGAAGACTTAAGGGCATCAAGTTCGTCTATATGGGCGATGCCCGCTACAATATGGGCAATTCTCTTATGATAGGCTGTGCCAAGATGGGTATGAATTTTGTATCCTGTGCGCCCAAGAAATATTGGCAGAACAGTGAGCTTGTCGCAAAATGCCGTGCCATAGCTGCTGAGACTGGAGCCAGCATAGAGCTTATCGAGGATCCTATGACAGCAACCAAGGGTGCGGATGTTATCTATACAGATGTATGGGTATCTATGGGTGAGCCTGACGGGATATGGGCAGAGCGTATAAATGACTTAATGCCGTATCAGGTAAATAAGAGGATAATGGACAATGCCGGAGCGCAGTGCCGTTTCATGCACTGTCTGCCTGCCTTTCACGACCTTGGCACCAAGGTGGGGCAGGAGATCTATGATAAATTCGGATATGACGCGCTCGAGGTAACTGACGAGGTATTTGAGAGCCCACAGTCCATAGTATTTGACGAGGCTGAAAACCGCCTGCATACTATCAAGGCAGTCATGGCTGCGACGCTGTGAGACAGAGTGAAAAGTGGAGAGGAAAGAGCGTAGAGTTTGGAGATGGAGCAAAAGGCTCATGTTAAAAGTTCATATTTAAAACCATTTCCTTGTCATATGCGAAAACACACTTTCATTTGGTAGTGGGCAGTTGACAATTCCGGGCTCTTGGCTTAGGAACTATGAGTTCCCTAAGTTTCAAGTACATAATGGTGTAAGAAAGGGCGTGCTTGTTTGCAAGCGCGCCCTTTAAGTAAGAACCATGCCTACATTTCAGTAGGCTCAACATCACGTCATATATTTGCTAGAATAACTTATTATTTGCGATACACAGACCTTTTAGGTAGCACTGCTCTCTGCCTCGGAGACAGCAGCTTCTTCTGATTCCGTCACGTTTCCTTCCAGGGAGGCGGCATCACCACCGGAGGTATCGCTGTCTGTCGATAAATTTACAGATATTTTGGCTGTGCCTGCATTTCCAACCATATCTTCAAAGTGCAACTCAACGTGCTCGGCAGTCTTGGGCAGTATCAAAGTGACGCTGCCGGTACCTGCATCATAGCTGCTGACATCAACAGTATCTCCGTTATCAAGCGTGGCGCTGATGGAGCTAAAATCAACGCCGGAGAGAGTATCATCAATAGTAAACGTGAGCTCACCTCTCGAGTAGCTTATGCTCGACTCATCTATGGACGGCGCCGAGTCATCTATCTGATTGACAGGCGTATATACCGAGCGTGACATACCGTTTAAGGACTTGGCATCCACGGCAAGCGTACCATTTTTGTCTACGGTGCATTTGTATCCGGAGCCTGACTTCTCGTATTCAAGAGGCTCTGATTCAAGGCTTACGTTCAGCTCCTTGATAGGCAAGAGTGACTTTACCGTGAACTCGACCTCGGCGGTGAGATAATTGTCTGTGTCCTTGACATTTACATCTATACGTGGAGACGAGCATACGAGGAGCAATATGGTGCCGTTAATCACGAGATAGGGCAGGACGTAGAAGAGCAGCGCTCTTATGTATTTGTTGGAGAGCGGATCGCTCTTTACGCGATTTCCGCGTGCATCATACATTATGTGCTTATTTATATTTCTGCCGGAATCTCCGTGGTAGGCATGTCCAGTTCTCATATATTTCTCCGTTTCGTGGGCTTAATTTTATAGGAAAATGCGACCTAAGCAAATCCTCATTCCCGCGTGTGTGCAGGCACCACATCTTCTAAAAGTGACGGCTTGCTCTAAGCTACGCATTTAGTAACCTTCAAAAACGCACATATTTTAACAGAAAAAAGTGCATGGGGCAATGTACGCGAGACATTATTAAACAAACTGAAAGGAGTATGGCTACTGCAAAAAGTAATTAAGTATTGACGTATATTATTTCAACCGATACTCAACAACAGGATCCTCAACTCAAGAATATTTTTTTTTACCAAGGTATATCTCCTGATTGTTGTAGGTAAGCACACAGACAATATTGCTACCTTACCTTAAACCAGCCATGACGGAACGTACCAGTTTTTCTCATCTATCGGCAGTAAATCATTTGCCATGCAGATAACACTTCCGGTTCCTATCTCGACC
>CAVHZK010000054.1:5801-6286 GCA_963640215.1 bacterium
GCCGACTTCTTAATCTCTATTGGCGAAAGCTCGCCATTTTGGTAAAGCAGCAGGTCTATTTCCTTTTGATCCTTATCTCTGTAATAGAAAATCGGAGCTTCCTTTCCGACATTCAGATAGCTTTTGTATATCTCCGAAAAAACATAGCTCTCAAAGAAAGCACCTGACATAGCGCCTCTTTCCAATGCTTCCGGATTGCCCCATTTGAGGAGATACGCAGCCAAGCCTGTATCAAGGAAATGAACGAGCGGCATCTTCACAACCCTCTTAAGTAAATTGTTATGATAGGGTTGCACAAGTGAAATAATGTGTGACGAAACCAATATAGAAAGCCATTTTTTGGCAGTCGGTGCCGAGACGCCTGCGGCACTTGCTATTTCTTCATACACAAGCGGCTTGGATGTATTGGCAGCAACTACCGTCATAAAATTATAAAACAGCATTTCATCAGCAACCTGTGTCAGATCCCGGATATCCCTCTGCAG
>CAVHZK010000055.1:0-25698 GCA_963640215.1 bacterium
CACGGAGCTTGCATCTGACATAAGGAATGCTGCCGGAACCTATATCAACAAGGCGGCATCAGAGATGATCTCAGCTATCAGCTGCGGCACCTATGACAGCATCAGTGCCGGTCAGAGCTACGATATAGAGCTTAACTCCAAGGACGGCATGGTGCCGGTCAGCGATATGAGTGCCGGTACTGCCGATCAGGTATATCTGGCGATAAGACTTGCCACGATTAGATTTATCACGGGCGAGGAGGACTCGCTGCCGCTCATACTTGATGACAGCTTCAATCTGTACGATGACGAGAGACTCTCGGCTGCGCTTAAATTCCTCGCGAGCAGATACAAGGGACAGGTGCTTATATTTACCTGCCAGCAGAGAGAGGAAGACATACTGTCGGAGAGCAACATCGACTACAAGCGCATAATTATGGGCTGAGTTCGCTGTGGCACAGACATAACACATATAAGAAAATCCGCAATACGGGGGCATACCTAAACGATACCGCCGGGATATTTTATGCCCGTGCGGTCAAGCCTTGCCTCATACGGTAGCCTAATAATACGAGGAACAGGACAATATGGAAGACAACAGATTTGACGTAATAATTATCGGCGCCGGACCATCCGGCATATTTTGTGCATACGAGCTGATAGAGAGGAACCCCTCGCTCAAGGTGCTGATGATAGAAAAGGGACGCGCCATAGAGAACAGGAACTGCCCCAAGCGTATCACAGGTCGCTGCATGGGATGTAAGCCCTGCAACATTACCACTGGCTTTGCCGGAGCGGGCGCATTTTCAGACGGCAAGCTCTCACTCTCGCCTGACGTAGGCGGAAACCTGCCGGAGATATTGGGCTACGACGCAGCGCGCAAGCTCATCAAGCGCTCAGATGACATATATCTCAAGTTCGGTGCGGACACCAATGTATATGGCGTCAATAAGTCCCAGGAGATAGAGGAGATAAGGCGCAAGGCAATTACCGCGGACTTAAAGCTTGTAGAGTGTCCGATCAGACATCTCGGCACCGAGGAGGGATACAAGATATATTCGCGTATACAGGAGTATATACTCTCGCGCGGCATTAAGATACTCTTCAATACTATGGTGAGCGATATCATCATCGAGGACGGTGTAGCCAAGGGTGTAGTCACGGACAAGGGAGAGATCTATTATTCTGATGAGATAGCAGCGGGCATAGGACGCGAGGGCTCAGATTGGTTCTCCAAGATATGCGACGCCCACGGCATTGAGACTCAGGTCGGAACCGTGGATATAGGAGTAAGAGTCGAGGTCAGAGACGAGATAATGGACTTCCTCAATAAGAATCTCTACGAGGCGAAGCTCATATATCGGACACCTACCTTTGACGATAAGGTGAGGACCTTCTGTTCTAACCCATCGGGCGAGGTCGCTACCGAGTACTACGACGACGGACTTGCCGTAGTCAATGGCCATGCCTATAAGTCGCAGGATATGAAGACGGAAAATACCAACTTTGCATTGCTTGTGTCCAAGAACTTCACCAAGCCGTTCAAGACACCGATAGAATACGGCAAGCATGTGGCGCAGCTCTCCAACATGCTCTGCGACGGCAAAATCATGGTGCAGACCTTCGGAGATTTCTTGAGAGGACGTCGTACGACTGAAGAGAGACTAAACCGCAGCAATCTTATACCGACGCTGAAGGATGCGGTTCCGGGAGACTTAAGCCTCGTGCTGCCGTACAGAATTATGCTCGATATCAAGGAGATGCTCTTTGCGCTTGACAAGGTCACGCCGGGTATAGCCTCATCTGAGACTCTGCTCTACGGAGTGGAGGTCAAATTCTATTCCAATAAGGTAGTGGTAGACAAGCAGTTCAATACCTCGGTCAAGGGACTTAGAGCCATGGGCGACGGCGCTTCCATCACGAGAGGACTGCAGCAGGCAAGTGCTAATGGTATCTGCGTAGCGGATGCCATATTGGACGGCAGGCAGGCAGTCTAGGCTTAAGCATAATGATGAGATAGGCTATGGAGATATACTTGATAGCGGGGCTTGGCAACCCCGACAAAAAATATGAGGATACGAGACATAATGCCGGCTTCAGGGCGGTGGAGGCACTCGCTGACAAGTTAGGTGTGCATATCAGTGAGAAGCGCTTCAAGGGGCTCTGCGGCATCACCATATATAATGGCAGGAAGCTTCTCTTACTTAAGCCTCTCACATATATGAATCTCTCCGGGGAGTCAGTAGCCGAGGCAGCCTCATTCTACAAGTTAGAGCCCTCGCATATCATAGTGCTGTTTGATGATGTTAATTTTGACTGCGGGCGCATGAGGATACGTGGCAGCGGCTCGGCAGGCGGTCATAACGGCATGAAGAATATCATACTCAAGCTTGGTAGCGATGCTTTTCCGAGAGTGCGTATAGGAGTAGGCGATAAGGGCGCACGCGATATGATATCACATGTGCTCGGACGCTTCGAGCAAGCAGAGAGAGCACTCATGGATGAGGTCAGCAAGGCAGCAGCTGAGGCGGCGCTCTGCATTATAGATAACGGAGTACCCGCTGCGATGAATCGGTACAACGGGCTCGACCTTGCACCAAAGGAAGATAATGAAGAAAAATAGCGACAGGGTTGCAGATAAGGTTGTCAGCGAGAGCGCATGTACAATGCATTAAGAGAATTAGATACATTTAACGCATTAGAGCGGGAGCTAAGCATAGCTTCCGCTCCTCTTAGCGTATCGGGCTGCATGAGCTCTCAGAGGATACAGTTAGTCTCTGAGCTGAACAAGGGCTGGATGTTATATATTGCTGCCAATGAGAAAGCGGCTTCGGAGGCGGCGGACGATCTAAGATGCTTTAATGACAGCGTATGGATATATCCGGCAAGGGATCTGCTCTTTGCAAGCTCTGACATACAAGGCGGATTTATGCGTAATCAACGCATGGATGCACTCAAGCACCTGATAGAGCAGGAGCGCGGGGTCATGGTGACTACCATAGCCGCGCTGATGGAGCCGATAGCGTCAAGGAGCAGTATAGTATCGGACAAGCTCAGACTCTATGAGGGCATGGTCATACAGACTACGGCATTGAGTGCCATGCTGACGAAGTTAGGATATATACATGTGGCGGAGGTCACTTCCGCAGGTGAATATGCCGCAAGAGGCGGCATATTTGACATATATCCCGTGAGTGCCGAGGAAGCATATCGCATTGAGTTCTTTGATGATGAGATAGATACGCTGCGCAGTCTCGATACGACATCACAGCGGTCGACAGAGCGTGTGCCCGAGATATTTGTATACCCGGCAGCAAACGGGGCAGACGGCAGAGTCGGGGAGAAGGTTTCTCTCTATACGTATTTCAATGCCGCTTCACTGATAGTGCTTGACGACCCGGTGCGTCTAAAGTCGCAGGCCGAGATAACAGAGACGGAATTTGCCGAGAGCATGGAGCGCAGGCTTGAGCAGGGTATCATCACAGAGGACGGGCAGCTGACCGAGATATTCAGTGCAGCGGAAGTCTTCGAGGCGTTGTGCTCGCGCAGAGCGCTACTTATAGCGGGACTTGATGAGTCGCTGTCAGAGTTCCGTGCGGTTAGGGATTTTCATTTCAATACGGCATCTGCGGGTAATTACAAGGACAGCTTCGAGCTGCTTATATCTGATATAGCTGCTTATCAGAGGCAGGACTACAGGATAAGCGTGCTCACGCCGTCAAGGACGAGATGCTCGAGACTTGCCGAGACCCTGAGAGAGCACGGTATCAAGGCTTACTGTCCGGATGAGACAGGCGGAGAACATAATACGACCAAGCTGCAACCCGGCACAACTGAGGTGGTCTGCGGGAGCCTAAGGCAGGGCTTCATTTACCCAGACGCAAAATACGTGCTGATGACCGAGGCGGATATGTTCGGTGCGCGCAGCATAAGGAAACGTCGCAGGCACAAGAAGCACGAGGGCAGTAAGCTTATTTCGCTTAACGAGCTTGGTATAGGCGATTATGTAGTGCACGAGGATCATGGCATAGGCATATATCGCGGTCTTGAGCACATCGTCAGAGACGGCTGCGGCAAGGATTATATCAAGATAGAATATGCGGACGGCGGCAATCTGTATCTGCCTGCGACCAAGCTTGACCTCATACAGAAATACGCAGACAGCGACGCGAAACGCCCCAAGCTCAACAGATTGAACGGCACGGAGTGGGCACGCACCAAGCAGCGCACAGCCAAGGCAGTCGGCGACATGGCGCGCGAGCTGATACAGCTCTACTCCAAGCGTCTAAACGGCAAGGGCTTTCGTTACAGCCGCGACACGGTATGGCAGAGAGAGTTTGAGGAGCTGTTTCCCTTTGAGGAGACCGAGGATCAGCTGCACGCGATAGATGCAGTCAAGGCAGATATGGAAAGCGACCGCATCATGGATAGACTTATCTGCGGTGATGTGGGCTTCGGCAAGACGGAGATAGCGCTGAGAGCGGCGTTTAAGGCAGTGCAGGACGGTAAGCAGGTCATATTTTTAGTACCGACAACCATACTCGCACAGCAGCATTACAATACATTTACATCGAGACTATCACGCTATCCCGTGAGGATAGAGATGATGTCGCGCTTTCGCACACCGGAGCAGAACAGAAAGACAGCCGCCAAGCTCAAAAACGGCAGCATTGACATAGTCATAGGTACGCACAGGCTGCTCTCCAAGGACGTGGGATATAAGGATCCGGGGCTTCTCATTATCGACGAGGAACAGCGCTTTGGCGTCAGCCACAAGGAGAAGATAAAGCAGCTTAAGACAGAGTTAGATGTGCTCTCACTTACAGCTACACCCATACCGCGTACACTGCACATGTCCTTAAGCGGCATCAGAGATCTGTCCACCTTGGAGGAACCGCCGTTTGACAGAGTGCCCATACAGACCTATGTCATGGAATATAACGACGAATTTGTGAGAGAGGCGGTAGAGAGAGAGCTCGCGCGTAACGGGCAGGTGTTCTACGTCTACAATCATGTAAATGGCATAATCGAGAAGACCGCGAACCTCAGCAAGCTGATACCGGATGCGCGCATAGAATATGCACACGGCAGGATGAACGAGCGCGAGCTTGAGGATATTATGAGCGAATTTGTTTCGGGCGAGATCGATGTGCTCGTATCTACGACCATAGTAGAGACTGGACTCGATATACCTAATGCCAATACTCTGATAGTTGACGGTGCAGAGCGCATGGGACTAAGCCAGCTCTACCAGCTAAGAGGCAGAGTGGGACGTTCCAACAGAACCTCGTACGCCTTCCTGATGTACAGACGCGACATGATGCTGTCAGAGGAGGCAGAGAAGAGGCTGAAGGCGATAAGAGAGTTTACCGAGCTTGGTTCAGGCATAAGGATAGCTATGCGCGACCTCGAGATAAGAGGTGCGGGAAATGTGCTCGGCGCAGAGCAGCACGGACAGATGCAGGCGGTGGGATATGACCTATACTGCAAGCTTCTATCGCAGGCAGTCAGGCTCATGCAGGCACAGGCTGCTGACGGAGCAGAGCTTAGCAAAGAGGCAGGTTCAGGTGTGGTTGCGGCAGAGGGAACGACTCACGTGGTGCCGCAGGTGGAGACCAGTATAGACTGCGAGATAGACGCATTTATACCCGAGGACTATATCAGCGACGAATATCACAAGTTAGATATATATAAGCGCATAGCCGAGATAGAGACGGAGGAAGAATACCTCGATATGCAGGATGAGCTTACTGACAGGTTCGGTGATATACCTAAGCCAGTGCAGAACCTGCTCGATATAGTGATGCTTAAATGCGAGGCAAGACGTGCCTTTGTTACAGAGCTCGACATAAGGAGTCGCGGCATAGAGCTGCGTATGCACCCGCAGGCAGACATCAATGTTGACGAGATACCAAGGCTCATGGCAGATGAACAGGGCAGACTCAAGTTCTATAACGGCAGTGAGCCAAAATTCGTATATACGGACAGGCATGAAGGATACAGGAGCATCGAGGACATGATGGATAAGGCAAGAGAGATCGTGAGGAGACTGAGTAAGGCGTGAAATGTACCCGCTCGTTTTTCTTGCGAAAAACGGCTGTGTACTCATGTTTTGCAGGTTGCCAAATACAAAAGCATTCTCGCGTGCAAGCACGCAGTCTGCTTTTGTATCCGTCAACACTTTTATTTATTATAAAAGTACGGATTGCTCCGTGCTACGCACTCTCGCAATCCTGCCTTGACGAGCTCCACTTCGTTTCGCTCGTGACGCGGCATTCGTCAGAAACTTGAGCAAGCTCCAGTTTCTTCCTCATTGCTACGCGCACATTCGCATTCCGGGCTAAAAGCCCTACCAGCTCTGTCAGGTCAGGTTGCCAAATACAAAAGCATTCTCGCGTGCAAGCACGCAGCCTGCTTTTGTATTCGTCAACACTTTTATATCACATCCCCGTAAGTTCCTTGATCTTCGCAGAGGTCAGACGATTGAATACATATATGACACGTCCGACGCCTATCGCGGCGCAGACAGTGCCTATGCCAAGCCCCAAGAGAAAATGACCGCTCACAAGCCCTATAGTAAAGGACAGGCAGACATTAAAGACATCAAAGCAATTCTTGCAGAAGCCTACGCCCTTGCCGGTTCTGCCATGCAGACGGGTGGTGTCGCTGAACACCTGCACTATGCCGTCACCGGGGTTGGGCACTATCCTCATATTGAGCGATAGGGCAGCGCCTATGCCTGTCAGCACTATCGCAGCACACAGATACAGAAGCTGTAGCGGCAGATTATCATTTACAGCCGGCAGAGCCTTGGCAAATACATTCAGGAATCTAGTAAATATCATACACACCGGTATCTGCAGCGCGTCTTTTATGAGGAGCTCCTTTAGGTTCACCTGTTCCCTGGCGACAAGCACATGCCAGCAATGCAGCAGCATCTCCACAAGTACAAATACACAGTAGACCACCATAGTCATATCGCCGAAATTTATGCCGCTTAAAGTCGAGATAGTAAAGGGCACGGATATAATGGGCGAGACACCAAGGTTCGTCTTGGTGTTCATAGTGATGCCGACCGCGAGTATCATGAGGCCTGCGGCATAGATAAGTATTCTGTTTATAGTCCTTTTGTTCATATCAATATCAGTATTAGTATTAGTATTAGTATTAGTATTAGTTATGTTTGGTTCGACGGTGTTCTATCTTTGTTGTCACTTTAACGTACTAAGCTTGCATATACAGTTCGTCCCCGTCAACGAGCATGAACTCTCTGCTATCTTCAAAATCAAACCCGCCGGGGCAGACAAAGCCTATCCTCGATATATCTATACCCTTGATACGCTTAAGCTGCTCTACTTCACGTTTGCATTCATTCATAGACATAGGCCTGTCAAAGTATTTACATTCATAGAAATCATACAGCTCGCCGCTGCGTTTAATAACACAGTCAAATTCTCCATTTGTCTTGCTTATAGGATCATCGTACCAATAGCTGCCAAAATCCTCAACATCCGTATATCTCCCTGCTACTGCCATACGATGAAAATATTGCAGGGCAAGTCCCTCCAATCGTCGGCTGATAAATTGGTTGATCAAGTCTTGAACGTTTCTGTTATAAAACTGCTCCTCACCGATTCTTGCAATTGTGCCAGCGGAACCAAAGATAAAAGAGAAATAGAAACGCACCAAATTGTCAGCAATTTCATAAAATTGCTTTTTCTTGTCATTTCTACGGTTAATCGGTTCAGTCTTGCATACCACCTCCATATCCAGCAGTATTTTCAGCTGTTTATCCAAGAGACCAGTTTCACCGCTGCCCATTGCATCACGTATCTCGGTATATTTTTTCTTCCCGTTTCCCAATGCCTCCAATATCCTTATATCAAAGGACTTCTGTATTTCTCTTATTAGGATATTCTCTATGTGTGATCTGACAAGTCCTGTCTCCGGCAGCAGCACAGAGACGACATTTTCCTTGATGGACTTGCTGTAGTCAAGATTCTCAAGCACATAGGGGCAGCCACCGAATACGCCATAGAAAGCGACTTTATCTCTCACGTTCAGATGAGGATAAAAATGCGATGCTTCATAATAGTCAAAATCACGTATGTGCTGGATCAGTGAAAATCTGCCAAACAGCGGATTATCCTCTGCAAGCAGCTCCTTCATAATGGTGATGTACGATCCGCACAGGATGAGCTTGACATTTTCAGGCAGCTGGTCAATTAGTGCCTGCATATACGAATCCACTTCGCTTTTTCGCTTAGTCTGCTTGAGATAGGGATATTCGTCAATGATGAACAGTATTCTTTTATCGAGCAGCCTGAGGTAGTCCATCATAGCAAACAGTGAGTCAAAGCGCATATTAGGGAGCGACAGTCCGTCAGATAGGCTTTTGTACATCAGCGCAAGGTTGCCGTCAAAAGTGCTGGCAACACACAGGTGATAAATAACTGTTCCATCAAATGATTTGGCAGCCTCTCTGATAAGCGTTGATTTCCCGACTCTGCGCTTTCCGTAGACAAGGACGGCAGTCCGCTTGTTCCAATTGGCAAGCTCTGTCCTGAGAGCATTAAGCTCCCTTTGTCTTCCGACAAACATACTATGACCTCCCTTCGCAACGCACGTTACTGAAAATGTTTTCTCTGAACGCTTATTCAGAATGACACTATTGTAGCACACGCCGCAGTCAATGTCGAGCTATCACATGAAAAAGTATAAGAGGTCAAGAAAAAGTTTGAAAAAGGCAAGACAACAACTGCACGAGTGCAGGATACTAGAGCTAGTATAGGTGTGTGTTTGATGGCTACATAATGCAGGTGTCTATAGCCTTAACACGCAAGGAAAGAGAGTGCACCATGACAACAAGGCGGTCACCTTCGTGACCGCCTTGTTAAGTCTCAATTATCTTATTGCGCGTATGTTTATGTTTGCACTTGCCTTGCACTTACTGCTCCGCAACTGTGCCGCTAAGTATCTCGTTAAGATGAGATACAAGGGTATCGCAGTTGATGCCGTGTACGGCACAGGCCTCCTCGAGGGTCTCCATCTGAGATGCAGGGCAGCCAAGGCAGTGCATTCCCGAATTCATGAGAGCTCCTGCGATGAACTGTGCATTCTCAAGTGTGAGCAGCTCTCCTATACGCATATCCTTAGTTATAGTCATTATTGTATATCCTCCTGATAATAAGCTAATTTAGAGCTGTCCAAGCTTGGTGACGGCATTGTCTGCGATAAGCTTATAATGCTCATCGTAATATGCCTCGGAGTCCTGTACGGTCTTAACCATGCGACCATACTCTGCAGCTACATTGCAAGCTCTGGCAAACTCGTCCTTGTCGGCATCGCCTACAGTGATAACGAGTACATAATGTCCGTCTGCAAGACTCTTGTACAGCTTGCTCTCTCCTGTATAAACACCGGCTGAGCGACACGCCTTGATAACCTCGTCAAGCTTGTCAAAAGCAAATGCTCTGAACTCGCCCGGGGCTATCTCTGCCTGCTGTCCTGGCTGACCAGGAGCCTGTGGCTTATCTTGAGTGCCGGGAGCTGTTCCGTTAGCCTTGAGCTGAGCAGCCAAGCCGTCAGCACCCTCAAGCAGAGCAGAAGCAAGCTTGTTTATCCAGTTCTCTGCCTCCTTACGGAATGCAGGATTCTGCGTGAACCTTGAGAAGCGTGTGTCCAGCTCTTCAGGATTGGCAACCTTAGAGATAATGAGCTGTATGGAATCGCTGCTCATGGGAACTGCCTCTATCATGATAGGCATATTCTCAGCGTTGAAGCCGACCTCATTGCTCGCCTTGTTCATCATCTCATCAAAGAGCTTGCGCGCCTTCTCCGAGCCGTACGCCAACTCTCTGATATTGAGGTTGCGAACGCTCAAATCAAAGCTTGTAAGAGTACATCTTATTGAATTGTCGTTGATTCTCTCTATTCGCATAATTCTCCTTGCAGGTTCAATTATAATACAACAAAAGCCTTGATTTATCAATTCCACGCCATAAGTTTGTATATTTTCATGATTATTTATCCTGTTTTTATTGATTATTGCTGCGGTTTTGTGCATAATGTAAATGCGATGTGAGGCAGACGATTCATTATCACAGCGCAATGACAGATCAACATTCTTTTTAATCAGGCATTCGCCATCGGAACTCCTGAAACGTTTACAAGCAGTGCTGCTGCCGTTATATTTATGCCCTGTCCGCTTATTTGCTTTTGCGGATCCGTGAGCCGTAATCTCACATATAGGGCTGCGGCAGAGCAGTATACAAAGCAAGTCTGCGTACACCATTTGGTCCAAGTGTCACGGCTGCCACAAGCCCTTAGCCACGGTTTAATTCTAAGGCAGCGGACGGATGGGCTTACGCATTTATATCACAGGTCGTCTGCCACGGACAACTGAATATAGAGAAAAATCAACCTGTACGCGGTCTTAACGGCTCACACTGCCCAGAGTCAATAGCTCGCTCAGGTTGATTTTTATTGGCATAAAAGCTATGATACCAAGGTCCTATACGCAAGACCTAAGGCATAACTACCAGTGACAGGGTGGGTACGAATGTTTTATGAAGACTGCAGGAGCACGAAGCGCGCAACAATTATCATATACGATACGACATAATTAGACCTACATCATTGACAGACGATGACGAGATCAAGAAGGAGAAAAAAGAAGAAGAGAGCATCTATATTACCCAGACTGCTGGTGCTTGTCGCAGTGGTAGCCTTGCTGTACCTCGGAGTCGTCAGGAACATGAGCGGTGATTTGTTTGGATCGTCCGAGACCAAGGCGCTTTCGGAGTGGCTCGAGGTAAGCGGAGACGAAGTCAGGATGTATCTAAATAATGAGGCTGACTTTGAAGAGGCTGCGCTGTACGAGTCCGGTAAGCTCTATCTCCCGGTAGATTATGTGCGTAAGAACATCAACACGCGCTTCTTCTGGAGTGATACGGACAGGATGCTGAGCCTCACACTTGCGGATGAGACCATAGATATTACTGAAGACTACGAGCAAGACGGCGCAGCAGCGATAATAGAGCGAGACGGCATAGTCTATATGCAGTCTAATATAGTTGAGGCATACTCGCATGTGCTTATAACAGCCTACTGCGATGATACAGAGCCTGCCAAGAGAGCATTTATAGATATAAGCGGCAGTACCGCGATGCAGGCAGAGTTAAAGAGAGGAACGTCGATACGTACCAAGAGAGATCTTAAGTCACCGCAGCTTGCTGCCCTTGATAAGGGCGAGACTGTTAAGGTGACGGAGTACGGCGAGAAATGGTCAAGTGTCGTGAGCGCAGATGGATACAGCGGATATGTGCGTACCAAGATGCTTAGCACACCGGAGGAGACAGTCACGGCGGACAATTATACAGAGCCTGTGATAGAGCATACCTTGCTCGACGAGAGTCCTGTTATGGCGTGGCACGGAGTCTACGGCAGCGTCGGCAATAGCGAGTTAGACAGACTCTTGCAGACTGCAGGTGCTTATGTCAATGTCATATCCCCAACATGGATACAGATAAAGAACGGTGACGGCGATTATGTCAATTACTCGAGTCGAGAGTACATCGCCAAGGCACATGCCGCGGGCTGCAAGGTCTGGGTGAGCGTGGATAATTTTAATCAGACTCAGGCAGTGAGCGACTTTGACACCAAGGTATTTTTTGACAGCGCGAGCAAGAGACGAGGATTCATAGCTAAGCTGATGGCGGAGGCTGCAAGCTACGGCTACGACGGTCTTAATCTTGATTTCGAGGGTCTCAGGAGCGAGGCGGGCGAGAGCTATGCGCAGTTCTTCAGGGAGCTGTCAGTGGAATGCCGCAAGGCGGGGCTGACACTCTCGATAGACAATCATGTCCCGTATAATTTTAATAATTTCTATCGCTTGGATGAGCAGGGCGTATTTGCAGACTATGTGGTCGTCATGCTCTATGATGAATATACGACTGAGCCAGGTTCTAATGCGTCATTGCCATATGTGGAATACGGGCTGGAGAGCTGCTTTAAGAATGTGCCGGCGGAGAGGACGATAGCGGCGCTTCCGTTATACACGAGACTCTGGAGTACCTCGGATGACGGAAGTTCAAGCTCCGAGACTATGAGCCTTGGCACGGCAGAAAAATATGTCAGCGAACATAATATGGAGCTCACTTGGAACGAGGCTGCGGGACAGTATTACGGAGAGCTTGAGAGCAATGGGATGACATATCAGCTGTGGCTTGAGGACAGTGCGTCTCTTGCTGCCAAGATGGATGCAGTCAGAGCAAGAAACACAGGCGGCATAGCAGTCTGGAGACTCGGGTATGACACCGCGGATATATGGAAGGTATTAGTTCCATAGAAAAGACAGGATAAGACAAAGTAATGGACACACAGCTCCTCATACTGGAGGATTACAAGCAAACAGGCAGAATAAGCGAGGCGGATAGAGCCAAGATAGATATAGCTGCAGGCATTTTGGCACGCGGAGGCTTGGTTGCATTTCCGACAGAGACGGTCTACGGTCTCGGCGGTGATGCGTTAAAAACAGAGGCGGCAGAGCATATATATGCCGCCAAGGGACGCCCGTCTGACAATCCGCTCATAGTGCACATATCCAAGATAGAGCAGCTTGACGAGCTTGCACGCGAGATAAGTCTCGAGGCAAGAAAGCTTGCGGCAGCATATTGGCCGGGACCTCTCACCATGGTATTTAAGAAGGCTGCCATTATACCGGACACTACCACAGGCGGGCTGGATACGGTGGCAGTGAGATTCCCGGTGCACCCTGTGGCGGCAGCCTTGATAGCAGCATCAGGCACATATATAGCTGCGCCAAGTGCCAATATCTCAGGCAGACCGAGCACTACCAGTGCGGCACATTGTATCGAGGATCTAAGCGGCAGAGTAGATGCGATATTGGACGGCGGTGACTGTGAGATAGGCTTAGAGTCAACTATACTTGATGTAAGTACAGAGCGCCCACAGCTCTTGAGACCGGGTGCCGTGACACGGGAGATGATAGAGGAGACTCTGGGCTTAAGTATCGCAGAGGATGCGGCGCTTAAAGGTCCTCTGGCAGACGGCATAAGACCCAAGGCCCCCGGCATGAAATACAGGCATTATGCGCCCAAGGCCGAGATGATACTCGTAGACGGGGCAGACGACAGACTTAGGGCCGAGGCTGTGCTCAGACTTATAGAGGAGCATAGGCTTGAAGGCAAGCGTACGGCGGTGCTCTGCTCTGATGAATGTATAGAGGATATCAGGCGACTCAAGAGAGACGCGCTTGATAGCGTTACAGTCAAGACTGTCGGCAGGCGTGATGACGAGGCAGACACGGCGCATAAATTATTTGAATTGCTGCGTGAGATGGACGCAGAGGGCGTGGAATTTATAGCGGCTGAAGGATATGCTGAGGCGGCCATAGGCAGCGCCTTAATGAACAGGATGAAGAAGGCTGCCGCATGGCAGATAGTGCATACATGAGGGAATCCAAGGCGGATAAGGCTAAGAGAATACAAGCCATACTTGCGGCATTTGACAGCACATACGGCACGGATTACAGATGCTATCTTGAGCACGCGGACGCCTGGCAGCTGCTGGTTGCGACCATATTGAGCGCTCAATGCACGGACGCAAGAGTCAACATAGTGACCAAGGAGTTGTTTAAGAAATATCCGGATGTCGCAAGCTTTGCAAGCGCCGAGCTCAGCGAGTTGGAGCAGGACATACACTCGACCGGTTTCTATCACAACAAGGCCAAAAATATTATAGCCTGCGCCAATGAGCTTATAGCAAGGCATAACGGCGAGGTGCCGCGCACCGTAGAGGAACTCACTGCATTAAGCGGAGTCGGCAGAAAAACTGCCAATGTCATACGTGGCAACATATATAATGAGCCAAGCATAGTCGTCGACACCCATGTGAAGCGTATCAGCAGGCTCCTGGGGCTGACGCATACAGACGACCCCGTTAAGGCAGAATATGAGCTCATGGAGCTGCTGCCAAAGGATCACTGGATACTGTGGAATATCGACGTAATCACGCTCGGTCGCACTATATGTATAGCCAATCGCCCGCGCTGTGCAGAGTGTTTCCTTAAAGAGCTCTGCCCGTCAGCGACAAGCTCGGCGCACTCATAGCGAGCGCCGCGAGCGGGTACATAGTAACACGTATTTAATCTGGCAGCGCTGTATATAAATACCATAGGAATACAAACAAAAATATGGTAAGATATGCGCTAAAAGTGTTAACGAATGCAAAAGCAGACTGTGTGATGCCTGCAAAAACGCAGGCATAATTGTTTATCTTTACTGCAATACCATTTATGATAAAAGGAGTTTCAACAAAATGAGTACAAAGACCAAGAAGATAATAGCAGGAGTTATAGCCATAATACTTGTGCTGGCGATGGTGGTGCCGATGGTGCTTGCGGCACTGTAAGCCGTGGACATAGTTGTCACCGGTTATGCCGGACTCGAGGGAAGCATAGCCATATATCAAGACGAGTCATTAGGAGCAAGAGTTAAGGCAAGATACCCGGAGAGCTTCTTTAGAGCATCAAAGTTTGGCAGCAATGCTGAGACTTCCGCCACGCAGCTTGACCTGTTTTACGCCAGCTATGCGCTGCAGGGACTCGCGACGGACGGCAGTGACGGCGGTGTGCTGGCAGCTCTCTGGAGAGTATTAAAGAACAATCACAAGGGCGGGAGATATGCCTTAAGAGCTATCCCGCTTATGCAGCAGACGGTGGAGGTATGCGAGATGTATGCGCTTAATCCGTACAGATTATATGCGCCGGGATGCAGAGTGTGGCTCTGCACGGATACCGCTGCGCTTAAGAGTGCTGCCGCCGCTGCGGGCGTGCCCTTAAGTGTGATGGGCTTCACATCTAAGGGCGTTGCAATCAAGAGGACAGATACAGATGCAGATTCATCGCTGAGGCGACCAGAGGGTGACGAATTGGACAAGGTCATGAGCCGAGGAAAGTTAGATAAAGCCTTGTGCTAAGACACGAAGCAGGGTGCACAGCATAAGGAACACAAGCACATAGAGGTGCACAGGCATAGTATCTCAAGCCGCAGTACGAAGGAAACTGCATTTTCATAGACATTCAGACCTGCTCATTTACAGACACACATATTGACAACTTAATCTATAGTAAGTCGTCCGCAGCAGGACGGCAGAACGGAGTATATCATGAGAGAGAAACTGCTCAGCGCAATAGAGAAACACGCAAGGATCAGCATAGAGGATCTCGCAGCCATAACCTGCAGCACACCGGCAAACATCGAGGCGGAGTTAGACAAGCTTGAGGCTGGTAAGGTTATATGCGGCTACCATACACTTATCGACTGGGACAAGGTCGGAGGCGAGAAGGCAGACGCATTTATAGAGGTCAAGGCAACGCCGCAGAAGGGCGTGGGCTTCGACAGGATGGCAGCGCAGATAGCAGGATACCCGCAGGTAGAGAGTATCTTCCTGATTAGCGGAAGCTGTGATTTCATCGTGTTCATCAGCGGTAAATCCATGCGAGAGATAGCCTTGTTTGTGTCCGAGGAGCTCTCCACCATAGACGGAGTGCTCAGCACCCAGACACAGTTCATACTCAAGAAATACAAGCAGGACGGCTTTGATTATCAGGGCAACTCCAAGGACGAAAGGATATACACGACATGAGAGACCCGTTAAACAGCTATATTGAGGCTATTCCGCCGTCCGGTATACGTAAGTTTTTTGATCTCGTCTCAGAGATGAATGACCCTGACGTCATATCGCTCGGTGTTGGAGAGCCTGATTTTGATACACCATGGCACATACGTAAGGAGGGTATAAACGCCCTCAACAAGGGCAAGACCTTCTATACTGCCAATGCTGGACTTTTGGAGCTCAGAAAGGAGATAGCCGCATTCGTTGAGCGTAAGTACGGTCTAAGCTACCATCCCACAGATCAGGTATTGGTGACGGTCGGTGGCTCGGAGGCTATAGATGTCTGCTTCAGAGCAATGTTAGACAGAGGCGATGAGATAATCATACCTGAGCCTTGCTTCGTCTCCTATAAGCCCTGCGCTATCATGGCAGGGGCAGTGCCTGTGGTCATAGATTTGGACCCGGCGTATGAGTTCAGACTCCAGCCGGAGCAGCTTGAGGCGGCAATAACCGACAAGACCAAGATGGTATTCCTGTCGTATCCCAATAATCCTACGGGTGCGATAATGGAGCGTGCAGACTTAGAGAAGATAGCCAAGGTCATCATAGAGCACGATCTCTTCGTGATAAGCGACGAGATATATGCTGAGCTTAATTATGGCGAAGAGAGCTTCGTGAGCATAGCATCGCTGCCGGGCATGTATGAGAGGACGATTATTGTAAATGGCTTCTCTAAGGCCTACGCCATGACTGGCTGGAGACTCGGATATGCGGCAGGACCGGAGCGCATCATCAATCAGATGAAGAAGGTGCATCAGTTCGCCATCATGTGTTCACCAACCATCAGTCAGTATGCCGGTATATCGGCTCTGCGTTACGGTGACGAGGACATCAAGTCCATGCGCGATGAATACAACCGCAGACGCTTGTTCCTGCTCAGCCGCTTCGAGAGGATGGGCATACCCTGCTTCGAGGCAAAGGGAGCTTTCTATCTGTTCCCCTGCATAGCAAAGTTCGGCTTAAGCTCTGACGAGTTTGCCAATGAGATACTTAAGGAGCAGAAGCTCGCCGTAGTGCCGGGCAGCGCATTTGGCAGATCAGGCGAGGGCTTCTTACGCATATCCTATGCGTATTCCTTGGAGAACCTGGAGAAGGCCATGGACAGGCTGCAGAAGTTCATCGAGAACAGACAGTAAGGGCAGCGGATGAGTAAAGCAATAGAGGTCAGAGACGTTACCAAGGTCTACCGGCTATACGACAAAAATACAGACAGACTCAGGGAATCCTTAGGGCTGACACATAAGTGCCTGCATAAGGATTTCTATGCGCTTAAAAATGTATCCTTCGACGTAGAGGAGGGGCAGTCTGTAGGCATCATAGGCACCAATGGCTCAGGCAAATCGACCATGCTCAAGATTATTACCGGTGTGCTGACGCCCACAGGCGGCGAGCTCAGTGTGCGCGGCAAGGTATCGGCTCTGTTGGAGCTTGGCGCGGGCTTTAATTCTGAGTACACGGGCATAGAGAATATCTATATGAATGGCACCATGATGGGCTTTACCAAGACCGAGATGGACGCCAAGCTTGACGAGATACTTGAATTTGCGGACATCGGCGATTTTGTATATCAGCCGGTCAAGGCGTATTCCTCGGGTATGTTCGTACGACTCGCATTTGCTCTTGCTATAAATGTCGAGCCTGAGATACTCATAGTGGATGAGGCGCTCTCAGTCGGGGATATATTCTTCCAGTCGAAATGCTATCACCACATGGACAAGCTCCGCAAGAGCGGCACGACCATACTCATGGTGACGCACGACATGAGCTCGGTGCTCAAATATTGCGACAAGACCATATTGCTAAATGACGGCATAAAGGTCGCAGAGGGCAGACCCGGAGAGATGATAGACCTCTACAAGAGGATACTGGCAGGGCAGTTTAATGCCGATGAGGTGCTTAAGACACAGGAAAATGCGTCAGGCACATATTCCCACAGTGCTGAAAATGAAGCTGCCGGTATGCCGGGTGGCACAGCTAAGCCGCAGGACGACGCGCGTCAAGAGAGCAAGAATGATACCGCTAAAGGACAGGCGGCTGCAGACTTAGCTGCAGCGGATAACAGAGAAGACACCGACGCAGAGTCCGGTACTAAACTCATGCGTATTTCCATGAATGTCAATCCCAAGCTCAGCGAGTATGGTGACGGGCGCGCCGAGATATATGACTTTGGTATATTCGACAAGGACGGCAGGCTCACCAATCTCATACTTAAGGGCGAGGAGTTCACCATCAGAGAGCGCATACGCTTTAATGCGCACGTGGAGGCTCCGATATTTACATATACATTCAGAGACAAGAAGGGTAACGACCTAAGCGGCACGAATACTATGTTTGAGAACATAGAGGTCGTAGCGGCGGAAAATGGCGATAGCTATGAGGTAGAGTTTACCCAGAGGATGGATCTGCAGGGCGGTGAATATCTCCTCAGCATGAGCTGTACGGGCTTTGAACAGGGGGAGCATGTGGTGTACCATCGCCTCTATGATCTCCTTAATCTCACGGTTATCTCCAATAAAAACACCGTGGGTGTCTACGATATGAATTCCAAGGTAAAGGTCAGCAAGAGTTAAGCATAAATGAAGTCTGTATATTACGATCTGCTTGAGCGCTACAACGATATAGAGGACGAGACATCTGCGATAAATGCGGATGTGCGTATATTGTCGGAAACAGACGACAGTGAGATATACGCCGCGCTTAATCCCGACAGAGCCGACTGCATAGAGTGCTTTCCGTGGCATAAGTCACAGAAGGTGCTGTGTCTAGGCGCAAATTACGGAGCATATATAGGACTTGCCGGGAGAGTGGGGGCACTCGATATAGTGGATCCGGCTGACGAGAGGCTGGAGCTTGTAAGGCGGAGACTGATGTTGTGCAGAGTGACAGCTCACACCACAGACACAGAATACAAGGCTGATTTATCAAGGAACGAGGAAATAGCCTACAAACTGCAGACAAGCAAAACAGAGCCGGGCTCAAACTTACGAACGAACAACTCGATAGACAGTACAGCAGCTATATCAGCTGCTGTAAGTCAAGGCATCACTGGTAATATAAGCAACAACGATGTCAGGCTGATGAGAGAGCCTGAAGACCATGACTACGACGTGGTCATAGCCGATATCACCGGAGCAGACGACGAGTGGGAGTTAAAAGGCGATAAACTTGCCTACTTAAGGTCTGCTGCATCAAGGCTTAAGTCTGACGGCGCTCTGATACTCATAGCAGACAATGCAGATGCGCTAAGGTTTAAGGCGGGCATATTGCCTAAGCGTCCGGAGCTCCTCATAGACAGAGAGTTTGCCGAGAGCGTCAAGTCGGTCTGCGGCTTCGAGGAGGTTAGGCGATATTATCCCCTGCCAGATGCCGCATTTGCCAAGAATATATACTCAGAGCGCTTCATGCCGGGAGCAGGGAGCTTCAAGGACATAAGTGACGCAGGCTTTGAGGAGCGGAGCGCAGTATATAATGACGAGAGTCTATACGAGAGTCTCTGCGATAAGGGCTGTTTTAGGGAGTACGCTCCGTCATATATTTATATATACTTAGGTCATGGCTGTGATACGGCATTTGCTGATTATATACGCTTTAACCGCGGCAGAGCGGCACAATATGCACTTAAGACCGAGCTGTACCTAAGCTGCAGAGAACGCTTCGTAAGGAAGAGCGCGCTCACTGCCTTAGGCAACGCACATATAGAGAGCTTCAAGCATAAATACGAGCTCATCACATCAGAGCTTAAGGGGAGAGCGATGGCGGTAAGTCCACGCGTATCTCACGACGAGGCGAGCTTGGCGTATGCTGACTTTGACTATATAGAGGGCAAGGAGCTCGCTAAGCTCTTAGCTCTCCACATCGCGGACGGCAGAGCACCGGAGAGCGAGATTAAAGACGCACTCTTATGTGTATTAGGGACACCGGGCTCAGACTGTCACAACCTTGACGCACTCTTTGAAAATATCATCGTAAGCGCGGACGGCACATATCATTTCATTGATTACGAATGGGTCAGTGAGGAAAGCCTTGATTATGATTTCGTGGCGTATCGTATCTTAAGCTATTGGTATGACGCCAACAAGCATAGGCTGAGTGCATACGCTGATAAGAAGGCATTTACCGCCGTGTTTGGCATAGATCCGGATAAGACTGAAGATTTTGACGAGAGAGAAGCTGCCTTCCAGCAAAGCGTAAGAGGTGACGATACTTGGGCGCAGCTTGCCGATAAGTTCCGACCGGAGCGCGTGTCACCGCAGCTTATCCGAGAGCAGAAGCAGCGTATGGCAGAGCTTACCGAGTGGAATCTAAGGCTCCAAGACGAGATAGAGGAACACAAGACGGCGCTCTCTAAGGAGCGCGAGGTTGAGCGCCTCTCTCAAAATCATATAAGAAACATAGAGCGCATGTTAGAGGACAGAGAGGCTCGTCTCGCGGTCCTGAGTGCTGAAAATGCCGTCCTTGCAAGACATCAGAGTCTGTTAAGCCGCTTAAAGCGCAAGCTGATAGGCGCACTCGATGCTTGGGCGCCTGCAGAGTCCAATAAGCGCAGACTCATACACTATGTCAAGAATACTCTCTTACATCCTAAGCGTATGTTTGGACTCTATCTTACGCCTGAGGGCAGACGATATATCCGCGGAGATTTCAGGATAGGCGGAGAGTTCTCTGAGGGGGGACTGTTGACACTGCCAGTGTGCGACGAGCCTCTCGTGTCGATAGTCATACCGGCCTACAATCAGGTGGCATATACCTATGCCTGCATACGCTCGGTAATAGCCAATACCGACAGTGGCGTGACACCCTACGAGGTGATACTTGCAGATGATGTATCAACTGACGCTACAGCGGAAATAGGCGATTATATCCAAAACATCATAATCAGCCGCAATAGCTCAAATATGGGCTTCCTTAAGAATTGCAATCAGGCAGCAGCCAAGGCGAGGGGAGAGTATATCTTCTTCTTAAATAATGACACCAAGGTGCATGAGGGCTGGCTTGATGCGCTTGTTAAACTCATGGAGCAGGATGAGAGCATAGGCATGGCAGGCTCGAAGTTAGTCTATGCCGACGGCAGATTGCAGGAGGCGGGCGGCATTATATGGTCGGATGCCTCAGGATGGAATTACGGCAGATTGGATGATCCGACCAAGCCGGAATATAACTATGTCAAGGACGTGGATTATATATCAGGTGCGGCTATCATGATCAGGACGAGCCTGTGGCAGGAGATAGGCGGCTTCGATGAGTATTTCGCGCCGGCGTACTGCGAGGACTCTGATCTGGCCTTCGAGGTAAGAAAGCACGGCAGGAGGGTAGTATACCAGCCGGAGTCCGTGGTTACTCATTTTGAGGGGATATCCAACGGCACTGATGTGCAAGGCAGCGGTCTTAAGCGCTACCAGCTTGTCAATCAGGAAAAGTTCAAGACTAAATGGGCGTCAGAGCTTAAGGCTCAATCCGTCAATACAGGCAATCCCGACCCGTTCAAGGCTCGCGATCGCTCACAGCACAAGCCCTGCATAGTGATAATCGATCACTATGTGCCGACCTGGGACAGGGACGCAGGCTCCAAGACGACCTACCAATACATTAGGATGTTCCTCAAGAAGGGATATAATGTAAAATTCATAGGTGATAACTTCCTGCATGAGGAGCCATATACCTCTGCTTTGGAACAGCTGGGAGTCGAGGTGCTCTATGGCATAGAGTACCGCGACAGCATATATGAGTATCTGAGAAAGAACAGCGGCAACATAGACTATTGTTACCTTAACCGCCCGCATATAGCGATAAAGTATATCGACTTCCTCAAGAAGAATACAGACATCAAGTGTATATTCTACGGGCACGATCTTCATTATCTGCGTATATTGAGAGAATACGAGCTCACGGGTGAGATACGCAAGAAACGCGAGTCAGACTATTGGCGCAGCGTAGAGTTCTCGGTGATGGAGCAGGCGGACATGGTTTATTACCCGTCCGAATTAGAGATAGAGGCGATACACAAGTATCATCCTGAGATACCGGCCAAGGCCATAACAGCTTATGTGTGGGAGGACTTTAAGGATGAGAGCTGGTGCAAGGAGGACTTCGATAAGCGTAGGGGGCTCCTCTTTGTCGGAGGCTTCAAGCATCCGCCTAATGCCGATGCAGTCAGATGGTTTGCAAGCGATATACTGCCGAGAGTGCGCGAGCTTATACCGGACATCACATTATATGTGGCAGGCTCCGGTGCAGATGATGAGCTGATTAGGCTTGGCAGGGAGACTGCAGGTATCGAGATATTGGGCTTCGTTAGCGACGAGCGCCTTGCAGAATTATACAAGGAGACGAGGCTCACGGTAGTTCCGCTCAGATACGGAGCTGGAGTTAAGGGCAAGGTTGTAGAGGCAATATATAATAATGCTGCAGTCATTACCACCTCCATAGGCGCAGAGGGCATACCGGAGGCGACAAGCGTCATGGGAGTAACTGACAGTGATCCTGAGAGCCTTATCGGCGACTCTGAGGCTGTGGGACGTGTATTTGCGGACAAGCTTATCGCACTCTATAATGATACGGACAGGTGCTTAACCTACAGCAAAGCCTGCACGGATTACATGAGAGCACATTACAGCGTGGATGCGGCTTGGTCTGTTATAGCTGAGGACTTTGACAACATAGATAGTCAGAATAGACAGGCATAACAGTCTGCGTGCTTGCAGGCGCCACATATAATAAAAGTACGGTAACAGGAGTGAGTTCAAGATGGAAGCACATATAGAGAATATACTGGACGAGCTTATAATGCGTTACCCCAAGCTTAAGCCCAATAAGGAGGCTATAGCAAAGGCTTATACTCTTATGAGATCGGCTTACGACAGAGGCGGCAAGCTCCTCGTGGCAGGCAACGGCGGCTCTGCTGCAGACAGTGAGCACATAGTAGGCGAGCTGATGAAGGGCTTCACAAGGCGCAGACCAGTGGACACGGATTTCCGGGCAAAGCTCATAGAGGCCGATAGAGACCGTGGAGCTAAAATAGCCGACAGACTACAGGGAGCACTTCCTGCGATAGCACTCACCGGTCATACGGCATTGAGTACAGCATACTCCAATGACGTAGACGGCGAGCTTGTATTTGCGCAGCAGCTATATGGCTATGGCTGCGAGGGGGATGTATTCTTAGCATTAAGCACCTCCGGCAACAGCCGCAATGTATTGGCTGCAGTCACGGTTGCCAAGGCTAAGGACATCAAGGTCATAGCCTTAACCGGAGGCACAGGAGGCAGGCTTAAGCAGGCAGCAGACTGCGCCATAGTTGTTGATGGCCACGAGACCTACAAGATACAGGAGCTGCATCTGCCCATATATCACGCGCTCTGCCGTATGTTAGAGGAGACGTGGTTTACTGAATGAAGCACTGCTTTACGATAAGTGCATACGGAGAAAGTCCCTATCTTGAGTCCTGTATAGCGTCACTTAAGGCTCAGAGTGTGCATACAGATATCATTATCTGTACCTCGACGCCCAATGAGCTCATCAGGACGACAGCGGCAGCCTATGACGTGCCGCTCTATATCAGAGACGGTGCAAGCTCGCTTAAGGATGACTGGAACTTTGCCATAGAGACCGCGCACACGGCAAGAGGAGCGGAGCTTATAACAATAGCTCATCAGGATGACATATATCACAGGGAATACATGTCGGAATTGCTTAAGGCGTCAGGCAGATATCCTGATATGAGTCTGTTTTGCACAAGGTATCGGACTATAGATAAGGACGGCAATGCGCTCCCAACGCAAGCCGAGCGGGTAAAGCGTATACTGAGGCTGCCGCTGAGACTAAGGGCGTTGTCGCACAGGACCTTTATCAAGAGACTGCCGCTTATATTCGGAAACGGCATAGGCTGTCCGAGCTGTACCTACAATGTGAGTCTTACCGGGCTGCCCTTATTTAAGAATGATTATTTATTTGTGATAGATTGGGAGACACTCTTAGAGCTTGCCAAGAGAAAAGGCAGATTTATCTGCGCTGAGAGGGAGCTCTTAGACTATAGAGTGCATACCGGAGCCGAGACTATGAAGAACATAGAGGACCACAACAGGGAGCGCGAGGAGACCAAGATATATAATGAGATCTGGGGAACGCCCATAGCAAAGCTCCTCATGCACTTCTACAGGAAAGCATACAAGGACTATGGCACAGACACTCACTGAGATATTGACGGCGGATTGCAATGTTGCCATGCAGTATGAGATAGCACTCATACTGGGGGCTTTTTTTGTGACCGCAGTATGTGTAAGGTCTGACTTCAAGCTCCGCATAGTATGGAGCGCTATATTTATATTCTTCATATATATACACAGGATATTGCTGCCATTTATCATATCGGGTCTGTATCTCCTTATCCTTAGCGGCGCAGCGGCGATGCTCATAGGATTCAAGCCTTCGGCATTTGCATTGACCTTTAAGTATCTGCGCGGTAAATGTCTATTTTACACAGAGCGAAAAAGACTTATATATACGGCTGTTATACTGACTATATTGCTTATACAGCTTAACCGCATCAATATAGGCATCGATTATGATTCCATACGCTACGGACTGCGCTCGGATGTGCTGCTCACAAGCGGCGAGGGCGTGAGGGGATTCTTCACCAATACAGGTCTTGTCAATAATGTATACACCTATCCCAAGGGCTTTGAGCTATTGACGCTGCCGATGTATTTCGGGGGTACCTATGGCAATATACTCTGCATAAATATATGGATGTTCATAGCCGTGATACTCATAGTCGGTGAGACAGTGAGAGCTGTGATAGACTCAGAACAGGCGGAGGGACTTGCCGCCATGCTCACGGCACTTATCCCGGGCATAAGCAATATGGCTATAACCGCCAAGAGCGACCTTATCACACTATTGTGCCAGCTTGTATTCATATACTGTGTTGTGAGATATGTAAGCAAAACATCAGATTGCAGATACCTTACGGGTCTCGGCGCGGCAGCGCTCATGCTCAGCTACTCCTTTAAGCCGACCGCATTTGTATTTTCATCATTCATAGGACTTATGATCCTCTTATACCTTGCCATGCGCAAGACAAGAGTCTCATTCAATGCGGCAGGCATAAGAGCCATGATTATAGCTGCAGCTTATACCGCGCTCATAACGCTTAGGACCTTAGCTATCACAGGTTATCCCATCACCGGCGTATTTTCCGGCGTGTTTGAGAGCATGGGATTTAAGCTTAATTATCCCTTCAGGAGCATGAGTCTCACGGACGGAGCAGACGGGCTTGGATTCAAGGACAAGATGGTGCAGCTTGCAAGGCGTATCTTCGGGCTGATATTTTGCCCTGCTGGCGAGGATATGAGCCATGTGTTCATGTGCTGGGGCGGCATAGTATGTATAGTGATGCTCTTGGTGCTGATATGTTTCATGTATGGCTCGGTGCGTCGCGCCGCAGAGCTTAAGGGACTTAAAATTATTAAAAATGAAGGCGTCAGCGTATCGGATGAGGCACTTAAATTCCTCGAATATATCTGGGGCTGTGTCACGCTAATCTCTGTCATCGCCTTGTATTTCATATATCAGGTGGACGGTAATTATTTTGTGCTCTTCTATGCGCTAACGGTCGTGACGGGAGTCGCGGTATTTGCTGTAGGCGCGGGATATGAGCTTAGCTCTGCCTTCAGCGGGACAAGGCGTATACTCTCACAGAGCTATCGCGGTGCAGGGCTGCTGCTTGCCGCGGTAATGATATATTTTACGGCATTTACCGGCTGGTGCGGGGCTGTCGGTTTTACGGAGGCGGATTTTATAAACCGAGGATATTATGCTCACTCCGTGCTGTATAATTATCCTCCGATATGGAGTAATGACGCGCGGGTTGTTGCATTTGCATACGAGCCGGATTGCTACAGGTTAAACGGCAGGGTTGAGAGCTGGGTCGACATAGACGGAAGCGGCGGCAATGTGTATCTGACCGATACCAAGCTGGATATATTCAAGGAATATCTAAGCTTTGCCGACATAGATTATATC